>JAENWT010000004.1 GCA_016650125.1 Thermoleophilia bacterium | reverse complement strand
TCTCGACCGACGCGCTCGAGCTCGGCATCGACATCGGCGAGCTCGACGCCGCGATCTGCGTCACCTTCCCGGGCACGGTCGCCGGGCTGCGGCAGATGTGGGGCCGCGCCGGCCGGCGCCGGCCCGGCCTCGCGGTCTACATCGCCGGCCAGGACGGACTCGACCAGTACTTCTGCCGCCACCCGGAGGAGTTCCTCGAACGACCGGTCGAAGCGGCGATCCTCGACCACCGGTCACCGGAGATCGCGGCGCAGCACCTGGTCGCCGCCGCTTACGAGCTGCCGCTGACCTCCGGGGACAGTGAATGGTTCGGCCCGGACTTGGCCGAAGCGACCGAATCGCTGGTCCGGCGCGGTGAGCTCCGCCAGGCCGGGGGCGGGCTGGTCCCACGGCGGCCAGGGTTCGTCGCGGCGTCGGTCTCGCTGCGTTCCTCCTCGGCCGAGAACGTGACCGTGGTCGACCACAGCTCGGGTGAGGTCATCGGCACTGTCGAATTCGGCCGGGCCTTCACGACGATCCATCCCGGCGCGGTCTACATGCACTTCGGCAATTCCTACGAGGTGGAACAGCTCGACCTCGGCAATGCCCAGGCGGTGGTCCGGCCGTTCGACGATGAGTGGTACACACGGCCGCGCCAGGAGACCGACATCTTCATCGACCGGGTGATCGCGAAGAAGCGGGTCGCGGGGGTCGACCTCCAGTTTGGCGAGATCTCCGTGACCGACCATGTGATCGCCTACCAGCGCATCCTGACGGCCGACCAGGAGGCGATCGACCTGGTCGACCTCGACCTTCCCGAACAGGAGTTCCGTACGCAGGCGCTCTGGTACACGGTGCCCGACGAGCTGACCCCGGAAATGCCGCTGAACGCGCTGCTCGGCTCGCTCCACGCCTCCGAGCACTGCCAGATCGCGGTGCTGCCGCTGATCGCCATGTGCGACCGCTGGGACATCGGCGGACTCTCGACCAACATCCACGCCCAGACCGGGCAGCCGACGATCTTCATCTACGACGGCCACCCCGGCGGCATCGGCATTGCGCGGCGCGGTTACGACTGTTTCGACCGACTCGTGACCGATGCGCTCGGCCTGGTCAGCGAGTGTCCCTGCGACGCCGGATGCCCGTCCTGCGTACAGAGCCCGAAGTGCGGCAACCTCAACGAGCCGCTGTTCAAAGCCGGCGCAATCGGGCTGATGGAAGGCATGCGGGACGCCCTCCGCCGCGAAGCGCCGGTCGCATCGCAGTAGATAGCCTGTCACGGCTTGGCGAGGTAGCTCAGTTGGTAGAGCACACGACTGAAAATCGTGGTGTCGCCGGTTCGATCCCGGCCCTCGCCACTCGCATTTGCCGTATTAGACGGTTTCAAACTGCCGTAAACGACGGTTTCAAACTGCCGATCTGGTAGTCTCAATCTCATGAAAACGTTTGCTGTCTACCGGCGCCGGGTTGTCGACGCCGAACTCGACGAACTGATCGGCGACCTGCCGGCCATCGCCATCGAAGGTCCCAAGGGCGTCGGCAAGACCCGCACATCTCTGGAACACGCGCAGACGGTCCATCGCCTCGACGATCCTGCGGAACTTGCCGTCGCAGTGGCTGACCCGGCTCGCCTTCTCGAGGGGGAGCGACCGATAATGATCGATGAGTGGCAGCGACTGCCACAGGTCTGGGACCTGGTGCGCCGAGCCGTGGACGACGGAGCGGGACCGGGAAGTTTCCTGCTCACTGGCTCCGCCGTGCCCGATCCTCCACCTACCCATTCGGGCGCCGGTCGCATCGTGACCGTGAGGATGCGCCCATTCACCCTGAGCGAGCGCCTGGGCGCCACAACGGTCAGCCTCGCCGAGTTGCTCTCCGGAAACCGCGGGTCCATTTCCGGGACGACCGAGACTGGCCTCACTGACTACACCGAAGAGATCCTGGCGTCCGGCCTGCCCGGGGTACGCCGTTTGTCCGGCAAGCCCCGGCGGCGGCAACTCGAGGGCTACGTGAGCCGGATAGTGGATCGCGACATACCTGATGACGCCGGCGTTGTGATTCGCAATCCTGCCGCGCTGCGACGCTGGATGGCCGCCTACGCCGCCGCCACGTCTACCACCACGACCTGGGAAAAGGTCCGGGATGCGGCGGGGGCCGGCCACGACCACAAACCGTCCAAGGAGACCTCGCAGGCCTACCGTGACGCCTTGAAACGGGTTTGGATACTGGACGAGGTGCCCGCCTGGATCCCGAGCAACAACCGCCTCAGCGAGTTGGGGCACGCTCCCAAGCATCATCTCGCCGACCCGGCACTGGCAGCACAACTGCTGGGCGTTCAGGCCGAGACGTTGTTGGCGGGTGGGAGCAGCGGTCCCACGATTCCCCGCGATGGAACGCTGCTCGGCGCCTTGTTCGAAAGCTTGGTGACTCTGTGCATCCGTGTCTATGCGACTAGTCACGAAGCGAAGCTCGGGCACCTGCGTACCGCCCGCGGACGCCAGGAAATCGACCTGATCGTCGAGCGGGCCGATGGCAGCGTCGTAGCCATCGAAGTGAAACTTGCGCAGACGGTGGATGACGCCGATGTGAAGCACCTGGCGTGGCTTGAGCGGAAGATGGGCGATCGCGTGCTCGACCGTATGGTCATCACCACCGGGCCAGAGGCTTATCGGCGCCAGGACGGAATCGCCGTGGTGCCGCTCGCCCTTCTGGGGCCCTGAATCAAAGGCCGCCGTCAGATTTCGACGACGGAGCCGCCGGAGAGGGTGATTTTCAGGTTCTTCGTTTCCGGCTGACCATCCCGGCGCAGTGACACAGAACCGCTCTGCGAAGCGAACATCACCCAGCCGGGCTCGTCCTTCGTGATCTGGAATCCGTTCCGGTCGGCGAGGGCCGCGAACCGGGCCCGGGCCTCGTTGATGTCGGGTACCCGGAGCCAGATGTGATCGATCCTTCCTTCGAGACCATTGGCCTCGTGGTGCACCGACTCGACGCTGTTTCCGGCCGGATCGAGGACGAAGCCTCCGTGGTAGCCGGGGCTGTAGACCGAGCGTGGCCCCGGTTCCCCGTCGTCGGTGAAACCGGCCAGGACAGCGGCCTGCCAACGGTCCGCGATCGCCGCCCGGTTGGGAGCGCGGAAGGCGATGTGGAGGCCTTCGGTCGGAGGGTGCTCCGAGGTAGCCGTCGCGAGCTCGAAGTCCGGCCACGGGCCTTCCCCGCCGATGATCGCCCCGTAGCCGGGAAGGCATTCCTGTGTATCGCGGACGTAGACGGTGACCCGTTCGAACAAGGGTCGAATATATCGCTGCAATAGAAAGGGCCCCGGCTTTCGCCGGGACCCTTTCGTTGAATCTGCCTTCTTTCGAAGGTGCTGCTCAGACCTTTACGTTGGCCTTGCCGGTCCTGCCGCTGGCCTTGGCCGTGATCGCGACCTTGCCCTTGGCCATCTTCGACGCCTTGACCGTCACCGTCTTGCTGGCGGTCTCGCCGGCCGGGACGCTGATCTTGACCGACTTCGGGACCGTGGCCTTCTTGTTGCTCGACTTGAGCGCCACGGTCGAACTGCCGGCGGTCTCGCCGGAGTTGGTGACCTTGCAGTCCGCCTGCGGGGTACCGGGGATGCCGGTCGTTCCGGCGTCGCACGGCCGCGGCGTCAGCTTGGTTCCACTGAACGAGGGCATCTCCGCGATGGTGGGCGTGCTGTTGGCCAGGAAGAGTCCTCTGACCGGGTCGAGCAGACCACCGATCAGCGGGCACAGGCTGGCGTTCTCCGGAACAACCGAGACGACCTTCGGCTTGGTGTTCCAGCCACCGGCCAGTGCGCCTTGCTTGATGTTCGGCTTGTCGGTGAACGCAGAGCCGTTAGCCGGCCAGTTGACCGAATTGGTCGAAAGGTTGACGTCCAGTGGAGCGATCTGACACTTCAGCGGGCCTTCACCGGAAATCGGGAAGTCCGGCGGCAGGTTCGCCATCTCGTCAGTACCGAGGGTCAGGGAGATCTTCGGATTGACGTTCATCGCGCCGGTGGCTTCGTTGTAGTTGCCGGTGGCGGGGGCGGTCAGGCCGATCTGAGCCTCAATGAGGATGCCGCTGCCGAGGTCGAGCGAGATGTCCGGGAAAGTCAGTCCACCCACCTTGGGGAGCGTGAAGTTGCCGGTCGTGTTGGTGTACGCGCCGTCCATCTGAAGGGGACCGAGAAGCACGTGAGTGGTCGGGTCTTCCGTGGTCGGGGTTCAGGACGAGCTCGTTGACTTCACCGGCAATCGAGACACCGACGTTGATGCCGACGTAGTTGAAGTCGGCCGAGATCGGCGCACCGTTGACCGAGGCCTGGGCGCTGGTGGCACCGACTGCCGCGACGGCAAAGATTGCGACCAAGGCGGCTGCAGCTGCCTTGAGCTTGGTTGAAACACGGCGTTGACGGCCGTTTGTCTCCCTCATGTTGTGTATCTCCCTAAGTCGTGGCCCCTACGGCCAAGTGTGTTCCCTGTGCAAACTCGCCGACACCCAGTGACGGGCGTCACACAAGTTCTGATGGCAGCGGCATACAGGTCCAGAGCCAATCCCGCAAACAATCGTTTTATGAGGGTCGCATCTCAACGGCGAGAGCCATGAGGCACCTCCGGAGCAGCTCAATCTATACTTCGGCCGACCGGTGGTCGCGATCAGCGATGCCGCATGGGCCGTTAGCTCAGTTGGTAGAGCAGGAGACTCTTAATCTCAAGGTCGAAGGTTCGAATCCTTCACGGCCCATTGGGGGAGTTCCGGAGTTAATTCCGGAGTTGCCCCCTCTGGGAAATGGCTTCGCAACTGGCAGTGCTCTAGGGGTCCGCGTTTTTCCGGAGTTAGGGGGGGTTGAAACTGGCCATTCTTTCCAAAAACTTTGGAAAACCCATCGAAACATGATTTACGCAGGTGGGTTGTAGGTCTGGACGCGTACGAGCAACGAATGCCTCAGGGAGAAGAATGAATCGCAGGGAAACATCAAGACACAGCTCAGGGCATCCGCCCAATAGGTTAGGTCGAGGGCTGCTTCTGGGGGCTGCACTCATCGCCGCCACGGCATTCGGGAACGCCGTGGCCGGCCCGGCAAGCGCTCTCACTCCGCCGCCCCCTCCAAGTGGCATCGCCTTCAGTTTCGGCGGAAAGATCCTCCGGATCGGGTCTGATGGCTCGGACCGGCGGGAGCTCACCAAGACCGGACCTTTCGCGAACGGCGACTCCCAGGGTCGTGTCGGTGATGCGGCTCCACAGCTCTCGCCCGACGGCTCCCACCTGCTCGTCACCCGCACCACCCCGCGGAAGGACTACGGGGTCAACCGGTCGATCGTGCTCGCCGGCGCCGACGGCACCGAACCCGCCCCGATCCTCCGCGGTACCAAGAAGGTTTCGTTCTCCTCACCCGCATGGATGCCTGACGGTCAGTCGGTTGCGGTGGCGCGTGAAGTCGACCGGCGCCGTGGCTACGCCCGCTCGGTCGTGATCGCCGGGCTCGACGGCAAGTCGCTCAAGACCGTCTTCAAGCTGCCGCTCCACCGGACTGGCGAGAATTTCAAATTGGATGAAGCGACCTACCGCGAACCGATCGACATCGGCGTTTCACCCGACGGGAGCAAGCTGCTGGTCACCGTCAGCAATGGCTACTTCTACGACAAGAAGTATTTGGTCCTGGTCGACCTCGAAACGGGCAAGCAGCGCACCGTCGGCAAAAACACCCGGAGTGGCTCCTTCTCCCCGGGTGGAGAGCGCTTCGTCTACGTCTCTTCAGCCGGCAACAAGGGCGAGACCTGCACCGAGACCGATGAGACGAGCTGCGTCATCCAGGGCGACCTCTACACCCAGGACACCGACGGTGGCGATAAGCAGAGGGTGACTCGCAGTCGCGCGGCCGAGGAGAACCCGGACTGGTCCCCCGACGGGCTGCGCATCGCCTTCGACGCCAACTACAACCTGCCCAAGTCGGGTGCCGCGGCCGAAATCTACGCGATCGCCCCCGACGGCAGCTGTCTTTCCTGGCTGACCAACGGGAGTCCGGCTTCGGTCGAACCAGACTGGAGTCCGGACGCCGGCCGTTCGGACCTGGCCTGCGGGATCGATCCACGGGAGCCGGTGCTCGCAGGCGACTGGACGTCGCTCGGCGCGAAGGACGCCGCCAAGAGCGTGTGGGGAGGACCGGTGTCGGGCGACCGCCTCGTCTCCCAGGCCATCCTGACCGGGCCGTTCCGGTTTGCCATGTATGACGACTGCGCGGTCTTCGACGCGAAGGCCTGCGCACCGGCCCCCAAATACGACATCGGCGGCATCTCTACCTGCTTCGCCGGCCTATACCTCGGACTCGTCGTCGGGGAGGCGAAGCGGTCGGCCTTCGGTCACCGAAAGGGTGTCGCCTTCCTCCGTGAGAGCGGGGGACGGAGCAAGGTGAAGAGGATCACCGTCTTCACCGGCGACACGATGGTCTCGATTTCTGGCGACCGGCGGACGACCTTCGCGCAACTCGAAGCGCAGATCGACACCTTGCGCCCGGCGGACACCGCCGGACCGCCGAAGAAACTGCCTGCCCTCTACCTGCCGAAGGGCATGCCGAACGTGGTCGACCTGGTGGCCCGTCTGGTCCGCCGGACCGGCATCAAGCGGGCCGCCGAGAGGCTGGACGCGAAGCCGAATGAGATTCGGCCGTTGCTCACCTTCTCCCGGCGGATGGAGATGCTCGGTCCGATCAAAACCGAAGCCTGCTCCAAAGAAGAAGCGGATCCGTTCGGGGATATCTGACCCACCGCCGCAATGGAAGCATCAACGGCGGGACGTCCTTCAGTTAGAAATCTGAAGTTGATTCGATGTCTATCGTCATCTAACGTCGTCTAGCGGGTTTCGTTAGATACAACGTCACTCGATCACCGGGGTTCAATATTGAGAACATCTTGGGAGAGACGTAGTTCCGGGTTGTTCTGGCCGCTGAATGGACCGCATGATCGACTTGATGCCGCGAAAGGTGCGGCGTCCAGAGACCATAACTTCCAAGCGATTTTCGGTCTAATGCGGGTACGAGGAGAGTTCAAGTGGGCCAGTGCGCTTTCTTCATCATTGTCCGAGAGGGTCATCGGATGATCGACACAAACCACCAGCAATCTGAGGCGAAAGAGATGCGAAACGATTTCGAGTCCCGCACGAACTATTTCCGGATCGCGTTGCGTGGTCTGCTTGTGGCGCTCTGCGCGCTATTCGCCGGTTCCGTCCTAGCTAGTCCCGCTAGCGCTGAAATCAAGTGGGACGCATCGTTCGGAAATGACGGTCGCTCTGACGTGGGCCCCATCGGGATCGGCAGTGACGCCTTTTTGAATGATGGCCAGGTCCTGCTTTCGGGCGCGGGCATTTCGGCTTCCCGCGTTGATCCGAATGGACTGCTGGATGAGTCGTTCGGTGACGACGGCATCGCAAAGATCGACTATCGCGCACTTGGTTTCGAAGGAAAGGTGACAACCACCTCAATCGACGTCGGCGACGATGGAAGAGTGACGCTCGCAGGCTTCATTTCTGAACGCCATCCAATCAACGGCGTCACGGTCCGCGCCTTCCTCGCCCGCCTGGATTCGTCGGGGGCTCCCGACAAGACGTTCGGTCGAGGGGGAATCACGAGAATCAAGACCACCGGGGTCACCAGCGCTGAGAACCAGGCGATCTATGCGCTGGCCCACCAGAGGGATGGCAGCGTTATAGCTGCGGGACGGGATGTCTTCCGCCGCGGGCTGGTTGTCCGGATCAAGGCTAACGGCAAGTTGGACCGCTCGTTCGGAAAAGGCGGGAGAGCCAGCGTGGCAAGAGCAGACGATTCGAACCCGATGACAGTTTCGAGTGTCCAGACCCTTCCGAACGATCAGATCATGATCGTTGCCTCGCAATCGAGTCTTCCTTCCGTCGTCCGGTTGAAGCCCAACGGCAAAACTGATCGCACTTTTGGAGGGAGTGATGGACGGAAACCTCTCACGGTGAAGTCTGATCCGATCACCCCAGATTTGAATGTTCTTCCGAATGGAAAATCGGTTGTTCTTTTGAATGAACGCGTCGGTTCATCTGCGTGGAGACGACCCGTCCTTGCCCGACTTACGGCTCGCGGACAGTGGGATCGAACTTTGGGTTCGAACGGGATCGCGCGCTTCTCCTCTAAGAGGCTGGCCAAGTTCTATGGCTACGATCGTCCGGTTCCGGTTCTGAGTTCGATGATCGCCAGCCAGTCCGACGGTTCGACCCTTGTTGCTTCGCGTTTCGCCACCAAACCGGTCGTGTTCCGAGTCAAGCCCGACGGCGAGCCAGATCGATCCTTTGCGGACGCTGGTCTCTTTCGGACGACCGAGTCCACCGGAAACTTCATTCCGCTGGTGGCTCCGAGCAAGCGCATAACGGTAGCTGGAGTTGAAGGTTCCAACCGCGTGCTCTACCGGATTTTCCCTTAGCTAGGCTGAGCGAATCCCTCTCGTATCCTGCTTAACGGAAGGGGATGCCGGGAAGTGAGGGTGGCCGTGTTTCGCGTTTTATACGGACTTACCGTATACGGCCGTATAAAACCGGATAAAGGCCAGCCGGACACCTCGCGTTTTAGACAGCTGCAAGATTGCGAGACCGGTTCGCCTGCTCGCGGGATACCTATAGACAAGTCTAGGGACTTATAGGGCAGTTCCCTATAAGCGTCGACCCAGGACTAGTTGCCCGCCTGAAGTATGATCCACCGGCTCAAGTGACCTAGGGAGGATTCACGATGAATGCGACGAGCCACACCGAAGATCTCAAGTCGTCCAGGACTATTGGCACGTCGTCGCGCGCGCGGCGCCTGCTGCTGGCGGGCATGGGCTTCGTCGTTTTTGAGGCGCTTTTCATCTGGCTCCTAGGAGACAAGATCTACGAGTTCAGCTACTTCAGCACCCCGCTCTGGGGATTGCTAGCGCTTGCTGGGGCTGGTTATTTCGCGCTTGGCTATTTCTCAAGGTCGTGGCTGTCTGGGCTGATGCTGGCAGCTCCTCTGCTTGTGGCCGTCTACTTCGTGAACGGTGTTTGGACTGTTGAGTATGAAAATGGTGTCGTGATTGGGACGAACGCGAACTTCGCAGAGATCTGGCTCACGCTTTCGTTCATTTTTGTGCCGGCTTGGGCACTCGGCGTCTTGAGCGCCAGTATGAGATCCCGCCAGTCCTGATCAGTTGCTTAGTTGGCTTTATCCGGTTTTATGCGGAATTCCGCATAAAGGCCGCAATCTGATGCGTCCGGCAACGGCCAGTTCGAATAGTGAGCAGCGAGGAGTTCTCTGAATCGGCTTTGCGGAAGCCGGCCTCCCTGAGTAGTCAGGTCTGCATCAGTGCGGAAGCCAACGAGTGGAGTCAAGCACGGTGTCTTCCATTCTTGAGCCAGAGACGCTTGGCATTGGCGCCCAAATGGGCCAGATCCGCGCGAGGCGACTGTATACGGTCCTCACGTAGACGGACGTAGACAAGTTCATTCGGGTGTGAAATCTAGGGTTGTCTAATGAGCTTCACTAGAAAGATCTAGATCGGTGCTTATTTGCATTCATCAGCCTTGGCCAGGCCCACCGTCCTCAACCGCCACGATGTGGTGGAGCAGCAGTATCGAGCGGCCTTGGATTTTCGCTTCGATCTTCAGGTCCCCGAGGACCGCGAAAGCATATTTCTCGAGGGTTGAAACCTTCATGTCATTCGCGCGTTCGAGGCGGGACACGTTCTCTTGGCTGGTCCTCATGCTTCGCGCTATTTCGACTTGAGTTATCCCGGCCTTCTTGCGCGCATCGACCAAGGGCTTGAGAAGGGGCAGCTTCGGTTTCGCTGGCAACGGTGGTGCCAGGGCAGCATCGGATGGGTTGCGATCCTTCAACTTGTCGTATGGATTGGGAACTGCTCCGCCCTTTTGAGGTTCAAGTTTCATTGGGTTCGGTTGACTCCTTTGATTCTGGCAGGGGGTGGCGCACCACCTGATCGATTGGGCCCGCATTCGGAAGGTGCCAGAGAAATTCGGCACCGTCATAGTCGGTCTCGGCCCCGGTGATGTCCGAGAGGAATGCGGCTCTGAAGAGCCCCGGGATGTGGTCAAAGTCAGTTTCGATCATTGAATTTCCGATCCACGAGGCCGAAGTCGTTCTGGCGTCGTCGAAGGTCACCTCCCTATAGAGGTCCTTCAAGAAAATCTCCGACGTGTCGCCCATCATGTATCCGGCTTGATCTTGCTCGGTCACCTCGAGGCAGAAAACCGCAAACTCGCGGAATCCCTCCCAGGGTTCATTAGCTTCCAAGCATTCCTGCTTCATAAGTTCTTCGGTATTACGGGGCAAGAGGTCTGGTGCCATGTGAACCACGACTGTGGCTCGCCGTCCGCCGGCTTCAGGAAGGGCGACGAAGCAAGCTCGAACCTGCCTCAGCCAGCGTTTCCTGGACCACCGACTCACGTGTTTTCTCTTCAGGCCCATCCTCACCAACTTTCGGGAAAGTCATCGTTGATCGCGTAGTAGACCGACAGACCGAGCCAGCCAAGAACCAGCATCCCGCAGCCGAGGTTGCTCATCCACTCCGGAAACGGATCCCTAGGATCGATGATGGTGTCGGAAAGGAGCAGGTAGCTGATCCCGCAAGCCCAAGCTCCGAACCAGACTGTTACGGCAAGCCAGCGAAGGATCCTCCAGATAATCGCCATGGTGTCACCGTATCCGTTTCCGTCGCGGCTTCGCACGATCTTTGCGTCCCCGCGTTTGACTGTTTTTCCGGCTCTTTTTGCGTCGGCACTCGCAGGGACTGATCGTGCCGCGGCCAAGGCAAGTGATCGCAACCAACTTGTTGGAACCCTGCTCTCGAAGGGGCAGGACCATGTCGTCACCAACCATCAGGAAAGAAGGATTTTCTTCTGGTCCCGGACGGAACCATTCGGGGGGAGAGGACGAGAGTTCACCGATTGAAAGGAGTTGAACGAGTTCTGCTCGGGTCTGTTTGAAGTTCAGTCCTGGGCGAAACCTCTCTGGAAATCGTTCAACGGCATGATCGGTGAGAAACACTCGAGGCGGTGCCTTCTCCTCAGGAACTTGCCTGCGTCGAGAGAAATTCTTGACCTTTGACCAAAACCCCATCGGCCCTCCCAGTTTGATGACGTGACCGAGGAGTCGGGAGCAAACGACGGAAGCTGACAAGAAACACTGGCCGGCCCGCGCGCCAAAGTACGCTTACCGACATGGTCAGGCCATTCAAAGAATTGCAAGACGAAGTGATGGCGGACCCCAAACGCGCCGCGGCGGTCGATGAAGAGAAGAAGCTCATCCTCGCCGACCAGGACCGGTACGAGAAAGATGAGAGCTTTCGCGCACGCCTCGACTGCCTCATCGAGGAAGAAAAGCGAGTGTTCAAGCGCTTGGTAACCGAGTGAGATTCCTTTCCTAGTCTAGTAACCAGCTACTCTCGCCACATCATCGAAGGTTCACCCAATCCTAAGACTGCCCAGATCGAGCTACTTCGTCTAGCCGGGTTCACCGAAAGCGACATCGTTGCCGGCACAGGTTCGGAGCTCGAACCCGTCCGACTCACCGGCCTTACAGAAATCGTTCAGCGGCTGAACGGCGTCTTGGTGGTCGAAGCGGTTCGACCGTGGTTGTTCAGCTCGGTGCCAGCACTCGACAACCAGAGGCCCATCGACGTGATCAAGCGCGGTGAGTGCGAGGCAGTGAAGAGAGTCATCGCCGGCACGGAAGGCACGATCGCGAGCTAAATGCCGCGCATCAAGCGTCCAAAAGCTGAAGTGCGCCTTCGTGACCCGACTCAACTGATTCGATTTCATCCGACGTAAGGCCGAATAGCGAATAGACCAGACCATCTACATTCCTCTGGATGACACCTAGGTCTTGGCTCGGCTGAGTCAGGTCGGCCCTCAGGCTCTGGACGGCATCAACGATGGAGTCGGTGACAGTCGGAGAAATTGTTACGCCTAGGTCCCCGGCGCTCTGCCTCAGGGGCCTCCAAAAAGCTGCCAAATCTGGGCTCTCCAGGTTGGTGGCTTCTTCCAAGATTCGATCTTGCCGAGGGATGACAAATGAGGGCTCTGTGTCTCGTCGTTTCGTCAAGTCGAGTGCGTCCATAATCTTTCCTACGAGACTTCCCCGCAGTTCAGCTATCTCGATGGCCTTCGTATACCAGGCCGATCCTGATAGTCGTAGCAGTGCGTATTGGACAGCCAGGTCCGACTCTTGAGCAGCCGCTGGCAGATCGAGGTCAACGGGGTCATAACCCTCAGCGAGTTGATCGAGAATTTCAGGAGAGAGGTCTGGAAGTGGTGGCATTGGTAGCGATCTCAGTTGAGGAGCCTGAAACTGAAGGTAGCCTCCGCCCATTCGTAGTGCGCCGAAGTACCCTTCGTAGATCCACGACATCAGGGTGCTGTGGACAATGGCACCAACCGCGAAAATGTCCACGGTGCCAGGGAAAATAAAGTTGGTATTCATCGACGCGAACGTGCCGTCCGGATCCAAGGTCGCTTCAAGGCTGGTACCGAGCTTGCGGACGATCAACTTCGGTGCCCAGTAGGCGTCACGACGGTTGTTAGAAACGGCATCTGATCGAAACGGGAGGACAGGTCGTAGAAACGCTCGACCTTGGTGCTTGAGCAGACTTAACCCCCACCTGCTTGACAATTCCCCGATGGTGCCGGTGACCAAAATGGGCCAGCCCGGCTGAGTCGCGAGATGCTCTTCCCTAATTTCTTGGCCGTACCCGTCGGCTTCCGCTGCTGTAGTGGAGGCGACCGCTCTCATGCCACGAAAACCCTCGAGCTGGGGGGAGTCTTCTCCGAGGCGGAGAATGAGATCGGCGTCTTCGAGAAGCAGGTAAGCCCAGAGGTTTTCGGGCAGGCGAGTCAGTGCGGCAGAGGGGTGGCTTCCCACGAGGTGCAACGATCCCGCCCCTTCGAGGCGCCAGACATCGGTTTCTGAATCGGAGTCTTCGTGAGCACTAAACAGAGTAATGACGGGATACACACTGGGATCTTCGAAAACGCTCACCCGACTTGCGTCTACAAGCGCCTCGAGGCTGTGGTGGTCTACCAAGTGTTCCCGTAACTTGGACGCGTAGGGCGCGGCCAGGAATTTGTTAGGGGTGATCAGGCACGAAAACCCGCCCGGTTTAGCCAAGCGCGGTCCTATCTCCATGAAAAGGATGTAGAGATCGAATGCTCCTGAGGCGGAATCGAACTCCCTGCGCCAGTAGGCGTTTGTTAGATCATCGAATGCCTGATTTCGCTCGTTCGCGCTCACGTAGGGCGGGTTGGTGATTACGAGGTCAAATCCGCGGGGACGATTTGGGTTGAGGAAAATCTCAGGAAACGCAAGCTCCCAATGATTGAAGCGGTAGCGCTGAGCCGCCTCTTGGGCGGTTGCCCAATCCGGAACCTGAGCAAAATTGGGTTCGTCGTCAGCCAACAGGGTCACAGCCTGAAGGTAAGAGTCTTCCGAAACGTCAATCCCGAATGATCGGGCTGTCTTTAGATTCGCCGTCCCCACGAAAGATGCGCGAAGAGCGTTGAGGCGATCGAATTGAACCTTCTTGCCCTCGATATCCGCGACCGAGTCTGACGCAGATTCAGTGATCGCCGAAATCAACTCGAGCATCTCTGGGGCTACGTTGCCTAGCGCCTCTTCAACGAAGTTCATTTGGGGCCCGCCGGAGCCGCGTAGGGTCGCCATCTCTTCGATAGATGTCCCAATCACGCTATTCCCACAAATCAGATGGGCGTCAACGAAGGAAAGGGGCCTGTCCTTCGCAACCGTGGCGAGCCAAAGTGAAAGTTTCGCCAGTTCAACAGCCAGCGGGTTTGGGTCCATTCCATACACGCACCGCTCAACCACAGCTCTTCTTGCGCTCTGTAGTTCGGAGTCACCTGGCGAGGTGGCAGAGCCGGACCGAACAATTGCCCGAGCAATGTGATCTAGAGCTCCGATCAAGAAGTGACCTGAGCCGACTGCGGGGTCACACACCCGAAGTTCGAGAAGAGCAGCTGTCAAGTCCTCGCCGCTGAACTCATGTTCGAGTCGCTTGATGGTTCGACCCAACGATTCATCGAGCATGAGGTTCACGATGGTTTCGGGTGTGTAATACGACCCAGTTGCCCGCCTTTCTCCCTGGCCGGTCGCCAAGAAGATCTTTCCCGCGTCAACGCGAGCGACTGGGCGATCTCCGTCAACCATTTGAGAGGCTGCCTTCCAAGTCTCGGACCCACCCCTTCGAACCGCGACCATGTCTTCATCGGCGAGCCGAGGGTGGTACTCGAGCAGCCCCTCGTAGATATCGCCCAAGTGACGGACTTCCAGCGTCCGAAAGTCCACAAATACGAGCCCATCCTCCGACGGAACCCGCACAAGCTGATCAAGACCGGCCGCCAACTGTGCATCGCCAATCTCGTTTCGAGCCAAGAATGGGTACTTCGAGTCGTCGAAGAGGCCGCCGTTGTAGGGAGGAACTGAGATCTGCGGCGCGCCCCGGTCGATGATCGTGAAAAGGCTCTTGAGATCCGCAAAGTAGTTGTTTGCGTGCGGGAGAAGTGCGCCCCCGGTGTCCAGGCGATGAGCGAGCGCCTGCTTGATTCGAAGGATGCTGTACGTATCGCGATAGGCACCGTTATCCGTTGGGAGAAGGCCATGCGCCTCTGCGTAGAGCGCGAAGAGGATGCGGTAGAGAAGGATCAAGGAGTTGTCATAGGCCTCCTTCAAGTCAGCCACCGGATCGAGATTGTTCTCCGGGTACTCAAAGAACCCATTGATGAAAGCCGTTAGCGCCTCGTAGATTCGGACCTTAACTCGTCCGCTGAGGGCTTCCGCGTACTCCTCGCTTCCCAGTCGCGTTCGATCGGCGAAGGAGACCGGCTGCCCTTCCAAAGCTTGAGGCCGAAAGAAGGCCCAGAAATACTTGAAGCTTTCGATATCCCCATCCAAAAGCTCAATGAGATCAATCTCGAAATACGTATCCAGTCGATAGCTAGTTTCTCTGTTGTACAGCCGCCAGAGTCGTCCATTGGTGAGCATCCCCCAGGCTTGGTTCGTCTCCCTCAGATACGCATCGATCTGGTAGTTCGGGTTCAGTCGATTGAAGCCCGATCCAGAATCGGATGAGCGATCAAGTGGCGCGTCCCACACTTTGGCATCCGCAACCCCGATCGCACCGACGAAGTATTCGACAGCGCCGGCGAACGGCGCCGCGGCATTCCGCAGCTCGGCCGACGAAAACAAAGCGTAGTCCGGCCAACGGATCGTGCCCTCGGCGTCGGGCACAGCGGTCTGGACCTGGAACGAATAGCCAAGAAGACCGAGAACGGGTCGGATCCAGTGTTCTTCGGTCTGACCCTCATGGCCACCAACAAGGGTCTTTACCGAACTCCAAAGCTCCCGGAGAGTGGCCTGTGCTTCCGATGCGGGCGCATCGATCGACGACCACTCCGACGACGTCGGCACCACAGAATCAAGGTAGTAATCCGAGAAGAGGCGCTGATTGTTGAATGCGGTCGGCACAGGTCCGGAGGCTACTGGCACGCTCCGACGCTACGGGTCTATAAGCGAAAACAAATAGAGAATGACGACGGACACAATTGAAACTGCTAGCTGGTTTCTACTCGTGGAGAGAACCGAGATCAAGAAGATCGGGATCTGATTGAGGCCCGAGTGTGCGGACGTCTCCTCGAACGTTGTAGAGGGGAACTGGTTCACTAAATGTGCAGTCCACCAAAAGGCTCGAAGCGGTGCCGAAGAAATCAGCTTTACTCTCGACGCTCGCGTAGCACGATGAAGGATGGGTGTGAGGCATCCGAACAACTAATTGATTTTGAATCGCCCGTTCGAATTCAAGAACTCCGGAGTCGTGGCCAGAAAGTTCGCCATTGTTCCAATCGACAAAGACGCGAATGCCTGTCGAAGACAAGGAGCCGGCGGCTCGAACTGACCCTTCGGCCAATGGGATCAACCGACTCTCGTCTTGGGTCGCTTCGTCATCGGCGTCCAAGGGACTCCAATATCTGTTCGGAACCAGGCATTGCGGACAAGTCTCCGCCTACCGCAAAGATCTGACGGCAATCGATCGTTGATCCCAACCGATGCGTCGTCAACTTCAGGGTCAGCGGAAGCAGCGCTCAACCTCCGATGGCCGATGGAGCCGAACGGCGAGCCGGCGCCAGGCGACGTGCCGACGAACCATGATCCTGACTTGTAGGCCTTCGTCCGAGGTGACATCTAGTTTGAACGGATGCGACTTACAGAATTGGACCTTCGATTCTTTCGTTCATTCAACTACGACTATGAGCGCCGAGCTCGTTTGGAAGCCAACGAGGTCCTCGAATGGGATTTAGTCGAAGGCCAGGTCAGACCTTTTGTCCGTGTTTTGATCGAACCTGATGTGACAGCGATCGTAGGCGCAAACGAATCCGGGAAGAGTCACCTTGTTGATGCTGCGGCACAAGCTCTGACGGGCGCAGAAATTTCCCGCGAGGATTTCTGCCGCTATTCACCTCTCTTCTCAGTCGAGAAAGGAGGCTTAAGAGAGCCCGACCTGGGCCTTGAAGCCGAGATCGATAAACAGGACTTGAGGGAGCTGGAGGCGCTCGGCGAACGCTTCAAACCTGGCGATAGAATTAGGGTTGTCCGACGCGGCGACCACGCCGCGCAATTGTTTGAGCCTGATGGGACACCAATAGAGTTGAGCGACTCGCTCACCGACGAACTACTGGCGCGTCTCCCGGTGCCCGAAAAGCTTGAAACCCGGGTGTCGATTCCTGACGAGGTTTCTTACGAGGCTCTCCGCGAGGAAGGCCCAAGTCCCCTAGGAACACGAATACGCCGGTCAAAGATGGCAGAGGCATTGGATGGAGTCGTCGACGTGCCGAGCCTCAATGCCAAGGCAGACGAGATCGTCAGCGCCGCAACTGTCCAACCCTCCCACGAAGACCTGCTCAAGCGCCAGGCGGGGGAACGAATGGCGCGGCAACTCCTCTTTGATGTAGCCCAGATCGACCCTGAGCGCGTGAATGACCTCAGCAACGCAATCCGTGACGGCAAAGACGGCCAGGCGAAAGCGATCGAGGGGCAGATGAACGAAGCCCTCACGAGGCGTTTGAACTTTTCGCACGTTTGGCGCCAAGACAAGGACTTCAGATTGCTTGTCGACGCTCAAGAGTATGGGCTTTCCTTCACAGTCCACGATCGAACGGGTCGCTCATACTCTTTCAACGAGCGGAGCAAAGGTCTCAGCTTCTTTCTCAGTTACTACATACAACTACTGGCGATGAAGCGGCCCGAAGGAAGGCCCGTTCTCTTGCTCGTCGACGAACCTGACGCATATCTCTCCGGGGAGGGGCAGCAGGACTTATTGACGATCCTCGAGGAATTCGCCAGACCTTCTGACTACTCGCGCCGAGACCAAGTCATCTACGTGACCCATTCGCCGTTCTTAATCAACCGAAATGCCGGACACCGAATTCGTGTTCTCGACAAGGGTACGAACGACCAGGGGACCCGTGTTGTGAAGGACGTGGCTCGAACTCATTACGAGCCGCTGCGCTCCGCGCTCGGACCACAAGTCGCCGAAACTGCATTCATCGGAGGAGCCAATCTTATAGTCGAAGGTTTGGCTGACCAAATTCTTTTGGCGGGCATGAACACCCGCCTGCGCCGCATCGAGAAAATTCCACCCAGCGAGCTGCTGGACCTCAACAACGTCACAGTCGTTCCGTCGGGCGGCGCGCCGAACGTGCCCTATCTTGTCTACCTCGCACGCGGACGCGACGCGCTCAAACCTCCCTGCGTAGCCCTGCTTGATAGCGATAATGCTGGCCAAGAGGCCGTTAAGCGCCTGAGAAAGTCGGATGTAGGAGGCAAACCCCTTCTGGGCGACGAGTTCATCGTGCAGGTCGGGGAGCTGGCGGAACAGGCCGGCTGCGAAGTTTCCGATGGGCTCGAGATCAAGGAACTCGAAGACTTGATTCCAATGACGATCGCGGTGTCGGCTGCTGTTCGATGCGCGGACCACACCCCCGGACTCTCTGCTGCCAATGAGCTGAGCGTTGACGAGGTGGTCTCAAAAATGGGAAAGGACGGCGTCGGTCTTTTTGCTGCGCTGAAAGCTGTTTACTCGGATGCATTCGAGGGAGCGGAGTTGCCCAAGGTCGGCTTCGCCCGCGAGGTAGTAGGCCTTGTCGCAGAGCATGGTGTCGGAAGCAACGCTAAAGGGCTAAGACCGATGCAGAGCAACTTCCGCCTGATGATCGGGGCTCTTGCCGGACGGCTCGAAAACGCGCAACGCGACGAAAGCAGGCGTAGACGTGGCGGCGAACTCGATCGTCTCGTCTCGGAATTTCTCGCCGAAAACGTGGGAGGTCTGGTCAAAGATAAGGCGAACCAATTTCTTCGTCGGGTGGAAGCCGGCCTGGAAGAAGGAGAGGTCGCGGATGAGGCAGTTCGTTCCGAAATTGCTCGTCTGCGCGGTGATTTTGAACTGAGCCAGAATCCTCTCGATGAGGTCAAGGGCTTCGATGACTTTCGACATCGAGTTGAAGCGCTTCCCGTGAAGCGGCGAGAGGCCCCTCAGGTCGGGGCGACGCTCTCCATACCCGATTGACCAAGGGATCGACTATTTCTTGGGACGGCTCGCGACTAGCGTTACGGCTTATGTTCATATCCCTTTAGCGCACCTTTCAGCCCCGCGAATTCGTCGTCGGTTAGACCTTCGCCTGACTCAACGAAATCACGGACTAGGTCCAGGACATCCGGGCCTGCCCGTTCGACAAGTTTCTCCAAATGGAAGGTAGCCCCTCCGCTCGAGAGTGGACGTAGCTCCGTGTTGTAAGAACACAATGCGGCCGCCAGTACCCCAGGCTCCTTCAATTTTTGGAGCACGGCTTCTGATCCCTTCTGGTGTTCGACGAATCCGAGAACCCAGAAGGCATTTTTTTCGCCGGACAGATCAGCCGCGACAACTTCATCCGCAATTTGTGATTCGAGATCCTCGAACACGTCACCAGTGAACAAATCTAGTTCGGGTCGCGAGGAGGGTCCGTCGGCCGGCAGTCTCCAACGTCGAAACAATTCGGCCTTGACCGTAAGGTTTGGTGAAGCGTCGATCGCCCGTAGGGCGGACTCGACTCGGGCCTCATGATCCGGTAGACGTTCGAACAATTTTTCGATCAACTCCGCCCCTAGCCGGTACGGATCCTTGCCGAAGAGGCCATAACTTCCTTCGATCCTTGGGATTGAACGCACCAAGGCCTGGCTGCTCCCATCAACGTCGATGTCTTCGACTCGGTCAACAGAACGCCCGAGTCTGGTAAGGAGACTCGGCATCTTGTTGCCTTCCGTCTCATCAAGCACATCCTCAAATTCCTGTCCGTTCGACATCGACCCCAGAGCGCGGTCCAATGTTTCGGAGGACACCTCGTTGCTGGGTAAGCGGTTGTGGACGTAATGGTGGAACACGGGAGAGGCAGAAACGCGTTTCTCCACTTGAGGGTCGTCGGGCACAATCTCCGGACCTGGCATGGCTAACAGGTCTGCCAGCTCGGGGAAGAGCTTCGCCAGGACTTTTCTCGTTGTCTCTGGGTAGATACTTTTCTTGAGGAGAGAGTCGAGCTGCTTCTTGGCCTTGTCGCGTCTCACGTCTTCGTCGAAGGGGATCCAATCTTTGAGGCCAGGGACCAGGACGCTGGTGACTTCGGGGAGCTTGAGGTGAACCTGTGGGTCGAAGACACGGATGGCCTCAAGGGCCAAAACATCCATAGAGGCGACTTCTTGTCCGCAGACCCTCAAGGCAATAGGCGCTGAATTTGAGAAGCGGCGCGCGTCTCGGACTGTGGAGAAGTATCCGTCAAGGCACCCGTCGTAGAGGTCGCCCCAAATTCGTGAATTCCATTCAATGAGGGAGCCATCGTCAATGCCTTCGTTGAGAAATTGGAGCGTCAGCTCGCTGGACTTTTCAGGGGAGAGGGGCGGAACCGGGATCGTTACCTGGACGATCTTTTCCAAGTACGAGGCACCATTCTTTATCCCGGACATCTTGAGGTTTCGCTCGGTGGTCTGCTGGTCGTACGCCATCACATAGAGCAGGTTCGGGAGGTCGCCGACCAGGCGGACGAGACGCATTACTTCTCGAAGGTCCGAGGGGTCTAAGCGATCCAGGTCGTCGATAAACACGACTATCGGTTTTTCGAGGTCTTCGAGAGCGGTCGTAATAAGTTCCCGCTGGGCCAAAACAGATCGTTCTTCTTTGACGAGGCTGCGGGGAATTTTGAGGGCCGAGCCCAGGGGGCCAACAATTAGTGAGGCGAGCGGCGCTAGAGCGTGGCTATATCCAGCGGCCGCCCGTCCGAGATCGTGGAGCTTCTGGGAATTTGAAGACTTCAAGTCGGTGGAGAGCTCGGAAAAGAATCGCTCCACCAGCTCTGCGGTTCCCGCAAATAGCCATGGTTCAAAGCGGAACAGAACCTGGGACTCGTTCATCGCGCCTTCCAAAAGGTTGAGGAGAGACGTCTTGCCCAAACCCCATGACCCCGTCAGGCCGATAACAAAGCCTCGTGTACCGGGGGCTTCGTCGATTGTCAGGGCAAGTTCACGAATCAGTCCTTCGCGACCAAGGAGATCGTCCGCTGGTTTGGCAATGGGCGCGTCCGCGTTTAGGCCCATTCGAAACGCAATCTCTGTCGGTCGTCATACATGCTTTGCCCTAATTTACGGCTGGTCGCGGACTCGACTTTCGCGGTTCGGCACCGCGTGAGCTGAAACATCGTGTTGCGAGGACCGCACACCCGGCCCGCTCTCGCACGACAGCAGCCGAGTTTTCGATCACGACTCGCCGCAGTTTGCTCATCACGGATCGATGAACGATTCAGGCGGCGGCGGGTCCTGCGGATCCAGTTCACGTATGACCGCGAGCTGCTGATGGTCGGGGCCGGGTGCCGGCTGATCGATCGATGGAGGAGTCAGGAGCCCCACACTTTCCGCTCGCAGCTTGATCTCCTCGTAGAGGCCTATCTCGTGCGCAAATCGTTTGGCAACCAATCCCATGAATGCCATTCCGAAGGCGAACATGGCCTCGCGGTGGGTCTTCGCGTAGCGAACCCTGTTCGTGAGAGGACCAAACAGAAGAAGAGCTTTCACTTCGGCAAAGATCGATTCTGCTGAATTTCGATACGGCATCGCTGCCGCCCGAAAGAAGTATCGGCCATGGTCACCGGCTTGGGGAAAGTACGAGTTGCGCCTCGGGTCCTTGTCGAAATAGACGTTTATTGGTTTGCAGATTCCTTCAGGGCAAACCCAGCGATTGAATGCCTGCCGATTTGGGGGCTCCTCGCCGCGGGCGGAGCCCTTGGCCACTCCGTCAAGTCCATTGAAGAACTTCTCAGCCTTCTCGAGGTGCATGTAGTTACTGGCCGAATGCGGGCACGGTGGGACGCCGTTCGTGGCCGCGAACTCTGAGGCCGAGTCAGACCTTGATCCGTGAGGGGTGAAAAGCGGATGCAGGTTCCAGATGAACTCCAGTTCCCGGGAGAACTGGATGCTGTGGTCGTAGAGAGAGTCGCCCAGTAGAACTTCTGCGGGGCACTCGGGCCAGATCCGAAAGAGTATCTCCAGCATTTCGATTGTGGCCGCTCTTTCATCCCCGCCGGCCGGGATCACGTGCCAGACGAGGGGCAGACCGGTTGCCAGGTCGGAGATGACCACGATGTTGTAGCCGTGGTTTCGTTTTAGTTCCGAACCGTCGCCTCGTTGGTGACGCACGTATCCAAGTCCTTCGTAGTCGCGGTCTAGGAACTTCGCGTGCTTCTTGCCCAAAGGGAACACCTGCCGAACGTCGGCTTGTTGCTGTGTGCCGTCGACCACGAGATACTGACCGACTCTTGGCCGGTGCTTGTTGTTTGGGTCATCGAGAAGTTTCGCCAGCTTTTTGATCAGCGCGAGGCTTACGTGGAGTACCGAGTCAGGGGCTCGTCGATCGCACGACTTGTGCCATTGCTCATACGCGCTCGTTTTCTTTTTCACGTCGATGTAGTCGTACGCGTAGCCACGCAGGGCATCCGCATGGCCGAACAGCTTCATGCGGGCAAGGAAATTCGGGGGACCACCTTCGAGCGCGAGCGAGAGTGCCGTCGCGGTGCCCAGCCCGCCGGGCTGAGGTCCCGGACCATCATGGGTCGCAAACCAATTTGCGAACCAGGCTACCTCGGGGATGCGGCGAATCGCGGCTGATTCAATCAGCGGAATTACATGCTGGCGCGGAAACGTCCTTGAGATGCGAGCGAGGCGCTCCCAGGCCTTGTTGAACCGACGATCTCTAGTAACCGGGCTTCGGAATTCTGCTTCCAGAACCTTTTCGATCTCTTCAGGATCAAAGCCCTTGCGCTTTAGCCTCTCTTCGGCCAGGATCTCCAATTCAACGAGCCGATGCCTCCGCGGGATGACACCTGGGGATCGGTGAACGTCGTCCGAATAGGTACGCGTGACCGTCCGGTCAGCGTCACTCTCCGAATCGACAACCCGGTTCGATTCGGGCCCGCCGTGAGGGTGGCCTGATGGCGAGGCCACTCAGGCGTCGGTGCGTCGGGCCGCCTCGGCCAACCTCCTCAACCATTCGTGTCTTCGCGAATTGTCACTCCACCTGATTCGTGATCCTTCAATCGCTCTTGAATCAGATTTCTTTGGTGCCATGTTGCGTCGACTTAAATCAGACTTCTCGTGCGTAAAAAACAATGGGTTCCTAACTGGACCAAGGGTCCTCGGTTTGGATCCACTGCTTGAACGAACGGTAGCTATCCGCTAACTAGTCAAGCCGGGCTGATTGGCTAAATCAGTAATGCTCTGGTTCCAACAAACTCACATGGGACGCTTCGGACTGAATTTCTTTCTGTGGATGACTGACGGTGTCGATTGATGAATCTCCTTCTGTCAGCGACCCAATCAAATGCTGCCCGTGGATATCTGGATTTGAGAAAACGGGTTTGGTGCCTTGGAAGTCCTCCCGTAACTAATAGGTCGTCAATTTCCCGGCAGCGTAACCTGTCGTTATGACGCTAACCCGGGAAAAACTTGGGCGCCGGCTCGACGAGCCTCTGGTTCGACGGGTGTTTCAGCGTCGCGGAACCGTCGAGATACTGCTCCTGCTGAAGGATCAGGACCGCCTCCGTTTTACAGAAATCGACGAAGGCATCCCTCTTGTCGCCAAGCGAGTTGTGAATGCCAGGCTGGCCGAACTCCGCGAGACGGGGATGATTGAGCGTTCGGTAATCGAAGGCCCGCCCGTTTCGACCAGGTACTCGCTCACGAGTCACGGACAACAGCTGGCGCATGCCGCAGACCTGATCGAAGCGGTCGCGACGAGCGAAGACCTGCCTTCGCTTGCGGCCTAGCGTTTCTCCCGTCTAACGGCGGCAGATATGGCTGACTCGAGCGTTCCGAATCTCCTTCGCAACACGGTCACGCTCGCAATTCGTGCGTGAGTCGTGCCCCACCTGAGCTGGATGGCCCGGCTGATTGTCGCCCACGCCGTGTACTCCGAATGGCTGGTAGGCCATTGCCCGAGCTCAGAACGGAATCTCAGAAGGGAATGGAGAATTTCGTCGCGCGAATACGGATGGCTCGGGTAAGCCGTTTTCTTCGGACGCGTGGGCCCAGCTGAGGCAAGAGACGCGGCAGCCCTCACGGCGAGGAGCCAGCTTCCATAGATCCGAACAAGCTGAGAGGCGGATGGCCAGTCTTCGCTCAGACCGTTTCGCATTTCCTCGTACGTTCGAACAGTTGGAAACTCACCCTCTCCGGAACTGAGCAGATCCAGAAGTAGCCCAAGTCGCATCTCTGGTCCCTTGCCTTTCAGATCGTTCTCGGCTAGGTCCCGTTTGAGTAAATGCTCGAGGGTAGCCTTCGTCCGGTTCGGCAATTCGGCTGAAAACGACGCGACTGCGAGGGCAAGTTCACTTGTCATGCTTGGCCCCCCGTTCGAGGATGACATCTACAAGGTATCCCTGCGGATCCAGACTCGCCCGGCCTTTGCACAGAGCGTCCATGGCGGAAATCCAACCTCCGAAAGCCCTTCGAACGATCGAGACCGAAGCGGGTCGCACCTTGCTCATGTCTCTCGCTTCGGCGGTTCGCCACTGCACGTAAGCCTTGAAAGTGAATCGAGCTCCAAGGTTCTCGCTCGCACGCAGCAGTCCATCGGCGATCTGGCTAGGTGGCATCTTGGCACCAGCCCCTCGGGAGAATCCGGCAGCGGTCGCTTCCGATACCAGGCCGGCCGCGGCAAGTGCTTCGGGCCATGTTCCAAGTCGGTAACGGATGGTATGGAAGCTGGGGATCGCAAGCCATTCCCCGGTTTCATTCGCGCGCGAATATTTACCTTGACGCCATCTGTTGTATTGGGCCATGGTTATCGCTCCACTCGGCGCAACTTCCTCGGTCGCTACTCGCAGCGATCTGATCGCACTGTCGTCCGTGTAGTGCTCTGCGTTACCCCATCGGCCAAGTGAGTTTGGTTTCAAGCCGGCCAAAACGAGGGCTCGCCGGAAGGACTGGAAGCGGTTAATAAACGACCCGGCCGACATCAGGTAGACCTTCCCGACCGGCGCGTGTGGCTGCTTTTGCTTTGCCCAATTGTGGTAGTCCGCGAATCTCAAAGTGTTTGTGTCTAGATCGGCGGCACATCTAGCCAAGTCGGCGAGGACCTCGTCCGAGTCAGGCGCTTTGCCCAGCGCGCGGAGGCGAAAAGCAGAATGCTCGAGAGAAGGTTGCCTACCAAGCGCGTCCATCGCTTTGGACCAGGTTCTGCCATACGTGGTTGAAATGAATGTGGCTGACGGAAGCGACTTGTCTCCGGTTTCTACCCGCCACCTTTCGTAGCGTCGTTTCGAGAGCCGGCCTCCGCGCTCGACTTCGAACCGCTCCACTGCAGTCCGGATGAGGGCAGCGCGGGCCGGATTTACCTCCGGAGTGGACTTCAGAGAATTGAGCACCAGCTGCTTGTCGGACGAGGGAAGATCTCTGAGTGCCTTGTAGATCAGAAAGGCCAACCGATCCGTTTCTCTGCTCGAGGTCCCGATTTGTTCAATTGAATCCATGAAGCCCACCGTAGGTCTCGCCCCGGCGAAACCACGGGATTTAGCCCAGTTCGGATGGGCAGCCCAAAAGAAGCATTTGACCCGGGATTTCCGCTCCCAAAGCCACTCGCTACGACGGAGTTGGAAGGACCCAGCGCGACGCTTGGAAGAACCACTGAAGATTCAGATTAAGAAGCACCATCGGAGCTACGTTTGATCCAACCCCGGAATGACCCCATTGGTTACGGCGTGGTGGGCGGGGCGGTCAGGGAACTCGACGATCCGAGGCTGCCGGCCGGCTCCTCGAGGGACTTGCCGCCGTCCTTCTTGGCCTGCTTCTTGGCCTGGACCAGGATCTTGCCGATCCGGGCAGCGTCCTTCTCGACCGAATCGAGCTGGGCCTGGATCTGCTTCTGCTCGGCCTTGTCCGGGGTCGCCGCAAGCGCGCGCCTGCCGGTGGCCTTGGCTTCCGCGGTCTGCTGGGCGTAGAACTGGTAGGTGGCCAGGGTGGCCAGGGTGGGGGCGGCGCTCGGGCCGTTTTTCTTCGCGGCCGCTTCGACGTCCTTGGCGACGTAACTCTGAGCCTCGGCGGCGTCGCTGATGTTGGTCTGGAACTGGGCGACCGTCGAGTCCTGGGACAGCGTGAAGAGGGTGTTGGCGATGACCTGGGCGACGGACTGTTCGGGCTGCTGCTTGGTCGACTTGAGGTACTTCTCCCAGGTCTGGGCGGCGAGGTCGTACTGCGTGGAGGCCCCGTCGGTGATCGTCTGGGCCTGAGTGTCCGGGTCGATCTCGATCAGGCTGTTGCCGGCCGCGATCCGGGCACGGATCAGCTCTTCCTGGGCGTGGGTGTTGTTCGGGTCGGTGGCGAGCTTCTTCTGGATCTTCTCCGCCCGGTCGATGCTGAGGTCGGCCTGGTCCTGAGAGACCACGCCGCTGCCGCTGCTGAACGGATTGACGCCGCCGGGGAGGCCGATCACCACGAGGCTGGCGCCCATGATGATCGCGAGCATGACGTAAATAACCTGGATCACACGCTTGCGCTTCCCGCGCAGGTCGAACAACATTCGATTTTCAGGTTCGTCAGCCACGGCTAGTGCTCCTCGATGGTCGGCTCTTCCTCGTCAGCGGGCTTGGGTTGCCGTCCCATGCCCCGAGCGAGGAAGATACTCAACTCGTACAGGATTAGCAGCGGAACCATCTCGATCAGCATCGAAAGCGGGTCGACTCCGGGCAATGCCGCGGCGATCAGCGCGATCACCAGATACGCGTACCGACGGTTGGAACGGAGCTGTTTAACGGTGACGATTCGCAGTTTTACGAGCGCCAGGATGATCACCGGCATCTGGAAGACGACACCGCCGGCCAGCAGCGTGGTCGAGAAGAACGAGTAGTACTCGCGCGCCCGCAGCTCGGTGTCGAAATTGTCACCGCCGAAGTTGAGCAGGAAGTTGATCGCGGCCGGCAGGATCACGAAGTAGGCGAAGATCACGCCGACCAGGAAGAGCAGCGGGATCGTGATCAGGAGTGGCACCACCGCCTTGCGCTCGCGCGGCGAGAAGGCCGGCAGCACGTAGGCGAAGAACTGGTAGCTGATCAGCGGCGCCGAGACGATCACCGCGGCGTAGGCGCAGACGGTCACCGTGGTCATGAAGGCCTCGGTCGGGGCGAGGACGAGCAGGTCCTGGTTCGCTTCCGGCAGCGGCGCCGAAGCGATGTCGAGGATCAGGCTGCTCTGCCAGAAGCAGACGGCAAAAATCAGCCCGACCGAAATCAGGGTGAAAATGATGCGTGAGCGCAGCTCGTCGAGGTGGTCGACAAGGGAGAGCTGCTCTTCGTGCCGGACCGGCTTCAGCTTTGCCAACCGGGGAACCTCAGTCTTGACGCTCGCGCACTACCTCAGCCTCGACCTGTTCAGGTTCGTCGTCGGCCGTGCGATTCTCGTCATTGACGATCTCGGTGACCTCGGGCTCGGTGCCGGGGGGCGGAGTCAGCGCGGCCGGTTCCTGATCGTCCTCGGAACCGTCGTCGTCATCCTCATCGTCATCATCGTCCTTGCCGACCTTGTTGATGCCGTCACGGAACTCGTTGATGCCCCGGCCCAGTGACTTGCCGAGCTCGGGCAGGCGCTTCGGCCCGAAGACAATCAAGGCAATGATCAGGACGATCGCAATCTCTAGTGGGCCGATGTTTGGGATCATGGTTATCTAGAGAGTATCTACGAGGCGACCTCGCCTGCGGATCAGTCCCTGAAGTTGAGGTAGTAGCGCGAAGCTGTCGGTTCGGCCTGCCCCTGGTACTTCGAGTCGTTCTGTTCACTGCCGTAAGGGGAATCGACGGCCTGGTCCATCCGCATGAAGGACAGCTGCCCGATCGGCATGCCGTGGTAGAGCGTGATCGGCAGGTTGGCGACGTTCGACAGTTCGAGCGTGAGGTTGCCGGAGAAGCCGGCGTCGACGAAACCGGCGGTCGAGTGGATCAGCAGCCCGAGCCGGCCGAGCGAACTCTTGCCCTCGAGGCGGGCGACCAGGTCGTTCGGCAGGGTGACCCTCTCGAGCGTCTGGCCGAGCACGAATTCGCCCGGATGGAGGATGAACGGCTCGTCCTCTTCGGTCGTGACCAGCTCGGTCAGGTCCTCCATCGGCTCGCGCACGTCGATGAACGGGTATCGCGAGTTATTGAAGACCCGGTACTTCGAATCGACCCGCAGATCGACGCTCGAAGGCTGGACCAGATCGGCATCGAAAGGATCGATCTTGATACGGCCTGATTCGATCTCTTTGCGGATCGTTCCGTCGCTGAGGACCATGGCCGGAGTATTCCAAAAACCCCGGTCCCGTCCCGCGCGCCTGCCGAACGCGAGGTGTCAGCTGTACCGCAGGACCACGCCGTCGGCGATCAACTCGAGCAGTTGCCGCTGCTCTTCCTCGAGGCCGGCCGGTGCGAGGCCCGCCTTGGCCTCTTCGATCATGCCCATCGCGCGGGTCCGCACCTGCTCCAGCGCGCCGGTCCCGGCAATGCGGTCGCAGACCTTCTCGGCGCTGCCTTCGTCCAGACCGCGCAGATCGATCGCGAGCAGGCCGGGATCGATTCCGGCGGCGGTGATCAGCGGCAGGGTCACGGTGCCGTCGAGCAGATCGGTGCCACGGGCCTTACCGGTGCGCTCGACCGGTCCCGCGATGTCGAGCACGTCGTCGAGCATCTGGAAGGCGAGTCCGATCCGGTGCCCGAACAGGGAGATCATGTCGGCCTGCCCGGGATCCACTGTGGACCGGCCGAGCACGCAGGCCGCCTCGAACAGGCGCCCGGTCTTGAGGCCGGAACGCTCGAAGTACTCGCTTTCGGACAGGGCGAGGTTGAACTCGCCGCGCCGCTGCATCAGTTCACCGCGGGCGAGGTCGACCGCTGTCCGGCTGAGTTCCGCGACCGCCGCCTGGTCGCCGCCGTCGACCAGGACACGGAAGGCCGAGGCGAAGAGCTGATCGCCGACCGCTGCGGCCCGTCCGGGGCCGGCGCTGGCGAAGACCGTGGGAGCACCGCGCCGGAGCGGCGCCCGGTCGAGCACGTCGTCGTGGACCAGGCTGGCCATGTGGACCAGCTCGACCGCGATCCCTGCCCGGACCGCGGAAGCGCCGCCGTCAGGCCCCGCGCAGAGCAAGACCAGCATCGGACGCATGCGCTTGCCGCCGGCCTTGAGGGTGGAGATCGCGTCCTCGGAGATCGCGCCACCACGGTCGACCGCGACGCCGAGTCCGTCCTCGACTTCCTTCAGCCCCTGGGTCAGCCAGGCACCGGCAGTGTCGGTTACCGCCGTGACCGGCTCGGGAGCTGAGCGCTCGGGGCTCACTTGACCGCTGAGTGGAGGGCGATGATGCCGCCGGCCATGATCGTCCAGCGGACGTGCCGGAACCCCGCCCCGTCCATTTTCGCGCCGAGGCTGGTCGCGTCGGGGAAGCTCCGGACCGACTCCGGCAGATACTCGTAGGCGGAGGAATCGCCCGCCAACTTGCCGAGCATCGGCACGACCCGGTCGAACCAGGCACGTAAGAAGAGGGCCAGCGGCTGCCGGCTGGGCTGGGTGATCTCGAGGATCGCCAGCCGTCCGCCCGGTTTGAGTACCCGGTGCATCTCGGCCAGGCCGCGATCGAGGTCGGCCAGGTTGCGGGCGCCGAAGGCGATCGTGACCGCGTCGAACTCGTCGTCCCCATAGGGCAGCTCGAGCGCGTCGGCCCACTCGAACCCGACCTGCGTCACGCCGCGCGCCGCCGCCTTCTCGTCGGCGATCGCGAGCATCGGCCGCGAGAAGTCGGCACCGGTCACCTCGCCTTCCGGTCCGGTCCTCCTCGCGAGGGCAAAGCTCAGGTCACCGGTTCCGCAGCAAAGGTCGAGGGCCTTCTGGCCCGCTTCGAGGCGCACCCGGTCGGCCGCCCGTTCCCGCCAGGTCTGATCGAGCCCCGCGGTCATCACCCGGTTCATGCGGTCGTAGACCCCGCTGATCCGGTCGAACATCGAGTTGACCTCACCGGCGAACTGCTCGTCGCCCCGGCGGGGAGGCGTTTCATTCATGAAGGTTTCCTCGATCTAATCGAGCGAGGCCAGGTAATCGGCCACCGCATTAAGATCTTCCTGCCCGAGACCGCGGAAGGACGGCATGATGCCCGGGCCGATCTCGAGTGACTGCTTGATCGCGGCCCGCGGGATCTTGGTGCCGATATCGGTCAAGTCTGGTCCGAGGCCACCATGGGCCCCGTTCTCTCCGATCGCGTGGCAAGCGAGACAGCCCGATTGGGCGACGATCTCCTTGCCTTGCTCGTACTGGGGCTTGGTTGCCAGCTCGATCTCGGACGGCGAGCCGGACGACGCTCCGAGGAGTGTCAGGTAAGCCATGGCGACGATGATCATGATGCCCGTGATCGTGGCGATCGGCCGCTTCCACGGGATGCGCTCGGCACCGCGGTCGTAGAAGGGCAAAAGCAGGAGCAGCACCATGCAGATCGTCGGGATGCCAACCGTCGCTATCGGCACCAGGGCCGGCGGCTTGATCACGCGCAGCAGCTCAAAGAGGAAGAAGAAGTACCACTCGGGGCGCGGCGTGTAGGTGGTGGTGGTCGGGTCGGCCTTCGGGCCCTGCTCGGCGCCGAGGACCAGCGACATGATGATCAGGACGGCGGCGACCACACAGAACATCACCGAGTCCTTCATGATCGCGTACGGGAAGAAAGGCTTGCCCTTCTTCTTCAGCTGCTCGTACTCGCGGAGGTAGTCCTCTTTTTCGCGATTGTTCACGAGGGGGTCTCCCCTTCATCGGCAGCTTCGGTCGGATCGGCGTCTTCAGTTTCCGGACCTTCCGGCTCTTCTGATTCAGGCACCTCGGTCGCGGTTTCGACGACCTCGGTTGCGGTTTCGACGGACCCGTTCGAGGAAACCGGCACTTCTTCGGAATCGGCGACAGCGACGCCGGCGACCACGGTCTCAGCCCGTTGCGCGCCCTTCGGGCGAGCGGCGCGGACCCACGGCGGGGCGGTCGTGCCGAGCTTGACGACCAGGAAGAGGTGGGCACCGACCAGGGCACCGATCAGTCCGGGCACGACCAGCATGTGCAGGGCGTAGAACCGGGAAAGGGTGGTTGCCGAGAAGTCGGGGCCCGCCCGCATGAAGTCGGCCAGGTACGGCCCGACGACCGGACCCGAGGCGGTGATGTTGTTGGCCACGATCGTCGCCCAGAAGGACCTCTGGTCGAAGGGCAGCAGGTAACCGGTGAGACCCATGACCATGGTCAGGATCAGCAGTACGACACCGATCACCCAGTTGAGCTCACGCGGGTACTTGTAGGCGCCGAAGAAGAAGGTCCTCGCCATGTGCAGGAAGATCAGGATGATCATCAGGCTGGAGCCCCATTTGTGGAGGCCGCGTACGAACTCGCCGAGGAACACGTCGTTGGTCAGGTGGGTGATCGAGGCGTAGGCCTGCGTGGCCGAAGGCGTGTAATACATCGAGAGGATCACGCCGGTGATCGCCTGCATCGCGAAGATGAACATCGTCGCTGAGCCCAGGGTGTAGAACCAGTTGGTCCCCTTGGGCACGTGGCGCGACATCATCGCGGTGAAGATGCCGGTCGCGTTGGTGCGCGAGTCGACCCAGCCGGCGACATCCTTGCCGGCTTCGGCGCTGTGATGGACCGCGAGGTCCTTGTGGCCGGAGAGCTTCTCCTTGCGGGTCGGCTTGGCCTCTTCTTCCACGGCCGCGCCGTTCTCTTCGGGCGCGGTGCCGTTCTCGGCCTGATCGGCCTTCTTCGTGCGTGAGGGGAAGGGTGACTTCATCGCTCAGTCACCATCACGGGGGCGGGAAAGTTGTTGGGCGCGGCGGGTACAGGTACTCCCAGATGCCGCCGGTGAACTCGCCGGGGTCGCGAACCCGGACGGCCTTGAGCTGGTTGGTCACGCTGTAGCGCGGGCCGAGTTCGACGTGGTTCTTGGTCACCCGGGTCTGGAAGCGGTCGAGCGGGCGGACCGGCGGGCCGCCGATGCGCTTGCCGACGAAGTCGTAGGCACCACCGTGGCACGGGCAGATGAAGTTCGCGGCGGCCTGGACGTACCGGACCGGACAGCCGAGGTGGGCACAGCGGGACGAGACAGCGATGAACTCGGCCGGGTCTTCGCCGTACTTCTCCGAGCCCTGCCGCACGTACGCGGTCGTCTTGCCGGCCTCGCCGATTCCGAGGGTCTCGGTGAACACGACCTGCTTGTAGGTCTCAGGGCCGAAGTCCTCAATCGTGCCGACCGACTCCCAGCGTTCACGGCCGCGTTCGAAGACCGGAGCAAGGGCAAAGCCGACCACCGGCAGCACGACAGCGGCGCCGGCGAGACCCCCGAGGGCCTGGCTGGCCACGACGAAAACCTTGCGTCGGGTCAGCGACTCGCCTTCGAAGTAGCCGCGAGGCTCTGCTTCTGGCAGCTTCGTGCGGGGTCGAGCCTCCGCGGAGAGGTTTTTTTCTTGCGAGTCGGGCAACGTCAGTGGAAACTTCTCAGAGGTTGGAGACCCGGGAGTCTATTGCCTTGCGCGCCGCATCGAACGCCCGCCCGAGGCCGTGCTCGGCGGCAGATGCCGACGACCACTCGTTCAGGGCTTCCAGCGAGCCCGGCTCACCCCGCCGGAGGGCCTCGACCAGCGCCTTTTGGGCGGGGTCGATTCCGCAGGCCAAAGCCAAAAGCTGCGCCAGCCAGAGGGCCTCGGCCCGGGCGGCCTCCCCCACGGCCCGGAACCCGGCCGCGATCCGGATCAAGTCCGAAAGGATTCCAACGGATTCGGGGTCGTTGAGTGCAGCGAGCCCGGAGATGCCGATCGCATAGAACAGGTCGCCGGCGAGCAGCTCGAGATCGGAGTCGGAACCCTCGAGGACCCGTGGCTTCCCGTAGTGGCAGAGGTAACCCTCGCGCACCGCTTCGACAACGAAGGAATACTGCGCAGCGGCGCGGGCGGTCCGGGGGCCGGCGGCGGCCAGCTCGCCGAGGACCGGCAGGTCGGTCGGAGTGACGACGTGCCCGGAGAGCGGCTCGCCTTCATCGGCGACCCGTTCGCTCAGGGCGACCAGTGCCGTGGCCGGGCTCAAAGGACCCCCGTAAGCGACTGACGGGTGGCTTCGAGCGTCTCGTCGATCGTCGCTTCGTCGTGCGCGAGCGAGACGAACCAGGCCTCGAACTGGGCAGGCGGCAGGTAAATCCCGCGGTCGAGCATCGCCCGGCAGAAGGCTGCGTGCGCCTCGAGGTCGGTACTGGTGGCGTCAGCGAAGTCGTGCACCGGCGAGTCGCGAAAGAACAAGGTGACCAGGCCCGGGACTGAAGCGACCTGGAGCGGCCGGCCGGCGGCCAGTTCCTCGAGGCCGGCGACGAGCCGGTCGGTCAGCTGGCCAAGCCGCTCGTACGCCGCGGCGTCCAGTCGGCGCAGGGTGGCAAGTCCGGCGGCGACCGCCAGCGGGTTACCGGACAGGGTTCCCGCCTGGTAGACGTCGCCGACCGGGGCGATGCGCTCCATGAACCGGCGCGGCCCACCGAAGGCCGCGGCGGGCAGTCCGCCGCCGACGATCTTGCCCATCACGGTGAGGTCGGGCTCGATGCCGTACAGCTCCTGGGCGCCGCCGCGGGCAACCCGGAATCCGGTGATCACTTCGTCAAAGACGAGTAACGCTCCGGTTTCACTTGTTTTTTCCCTGAGTAGTTCGAGGAAGCCATCGTCCGGCGGGACCAGCCCCATGTTGGCGGCGATCGGCTCGACCAGCAGCGCCGCAACCTCGTGCTTGTCGAGGGCGTCGGCCGCGGCCTGACGGTCGTTCCACGGGATGACCACGGTGCCGGCGGCCTGGGCGGCGGGAATTCCGGGGCCCGACGGCACGGCAAGGGTCGCGACGCCGGAGCCGGCCTCGGCCAGCAGACCGTCGCTGTGGCCGTGGTAGGCGCCGCTGAACTTGACCAGGATCTCCCGGCCGGTGACCGCCCGGGCCAGGCGGGCCGCACTCATCGCGGCCTCGGTTCCGGAGCTGGTCATGCGGATCATCTCGAGCGACGGCACCCGCGCGACGATCTCTTCGGCCAGCTCGACCTCGCCTTCGGTCGCGGCACCGAAGGTGGTGCCGCGGTTGGCGGCCTCGGTGACCGCTGCGATCACCGAAGGCTCGGCGTGCCCGAGGATCAGCGGGCCCCAGGAGAAGACCCAGTCGATGTAGGTGTTGCCGTCACGATCGGTGACCCGGCAACCTTCGCCGGATTCGATGAATACCGGCTCGCGCCCGATCTGCCGCATCGCGCGAACCGGCGAGTTCACCCCGCCTGGCAGGACCCGCTGGGCCCGTTCGAATAGTTCGCTGCCCGAACCCGGAAAACCGGACTCAGGCGCCATGAGCCTCTTCCCATTGACGGTAGTCGTCGGTGAAGTAACGCAGGCGGATCTTCTTGTACTCGGTCGAGGAATAGAGGGTGGCGCGATCGTCCGGGCCCATGCCACAGTCCTCGGCGATCGAGTCGAGGATCGCGTCGCACTCTTCCTTCGAGCGGCCGTGGGCCATGGTGAAGACGCTGTAGGGCCAGTCCTCGTAGGTCGGGCGCTGGTAGCAGTGGGAGATGCCTCGGAAGGAGGCCATCCGGCGTCCGACCGTGTCGATGTCCTCTTCCGGCACCCTCCAGACGCCCATGCCGTTGGCCGAGAATCCGGCCCGGCGGTGGAAGAGGATCGCGGCGACGCGGCGCAGCAGGTGGCGCTCCTTCATGCCTTCGAGGTGCGCGAGAAAGTCGTCGATGGTCATGCCGACTTCTTCGGCCGCGGCGTCGAACGGGTAAGGGATCGCGGCCATCGGACCCTGGAGCGCCTTGATCACGGCGATGTCGGTGTCGTCGTACGGCTGCGGCTCGATCTCCCGCGGCGGCACGGCTTCCACGGTCGAGGACAGGGCGTCGGTGCCGCCCTCCATCTCGAGGTTCATGTTGATCTTGAAGAGGGTGAGCGTCGGCAGCTGGCGCATCGATTCGGCGCCGGCTTCATCCATCAGCCGTTCAAGCGAGGTTTCAAGGCCGAGCTTCGAGTCCGGAGGCGTGGCGATCGTGAACCAGAGGTTGAAGTCGTGGTTCCGCAGGTAGTTGTGTGAAACGCCGGGATGGGCGTTGACCACCGCGGCAGCCCGCTGGGGGTTTTCCGAATCGACCTTGGCCGCGACCAGCGTCGAGCTGTAGCCGAGCGCCCGGGTGTCGAAAATCGGGGTGATCTCCCGGATGATCCGGTTCTCGAGCAGCCGGTTGGTGCGCTGAAGCGTCTCGCTGAGCGAGATCCCGGCCTCGCCGGCCATCACGGCGAACGGCTCCCGCACCAGCGGGAAGCCGGACTGCAGCACGTTCATCAGCCGCTTGTCTACGTCATCCAGATCGATCGCGGCGCCACCTTCTCGGGCACGCACCTTCAACTTCGGCGCCGATGGCGCGGACCTGCTCAAGCCAGCCACGGGGCTGCCTCCTTGGCGTAGTAGGTGACAATGAAATCTGCTCCGGCGCGCTTCATCGAGACGAGGGCCTCGGTCGCCGATCGTTGCTCGTCGAGCCAGCCGTTGGCCGAGGCCGCTTTCAGCATCGAGTATTCGCCCGACACCTGGTAGGCGGCGACCGGGGCTCCGGTGTCGTCCTTCACCCGCCGCACGATGTCGAGGTAGTGGCTGGCCGGCTTGATCATCAGGGCGTCCGCCCCTTCTTCGAGATCGAGCCGGGCCTCGCGGATCGCTTCGTCGCCGTTGGCGGGATCCATCTGATAGCCGTGGCGGTCGCCTACCTGCGGCGCCGAATCGGCCGCCTCGCGGAAGGGTCCGTAGAAAGCCGAGGAGTATTTGGCGGCGTAGGAAATGATCGCGACGTCGCTGTGGCCCTCCTCGTCGAGCTGGAAGCGGATCGAGCCGACCCGGCCGTCCATCATGTCGCTCGGCGCGACGATGTCGGCACCGGCCTCGGCGTGGGAGATCGCGGTCTTCGACAGCAGTTCGACGGTCACATCGTTGTCGACCTCGCCGTCACGGATGAAGCCGCACTGCCCGTGCGAGGTGTATTCGCAGAGGCAGACATCGGTGATCACGGTCAGGTCGGGGTGGGCGTCCTTGATTGCGCGCACCGCCATCTGCACGATGCCTTCGTCGTCATAGGCGCCCGATCCGGCTTCGTCCTTGTCGCCGGGAATGCCGAAGAGCAAAATCCCGGCTACGCCGGCCTCATGAACCGCGCCGGCCTCTTCGACCAGCTCGGAGATCGAAAACCGGGAGATGCCCGGCATCGCGGAGATCTCCTCCCGGACGCCTGCACCGGCGGTCACAAAGAGAGGCTGAATCAAGTCGCTTGGCGAAAGGTGGGTCTCGCGGACCAGGCCACGCAGGGCCGGCGTCCGACGAAGTCGCCGCAGGCGGGTCGCAGGAAAACTCATACCGGTCCAGTCTAGAGATTGTCGCATTTGAGCTGCCATCCGTGGATGCATGGGATCGATTGGCGCCGAGGACGGGCTGGTAGCCCGTTCGAGCCGACAATCGATTCCAGGCGCCGCGGAGGGGTGCTCAAAAGCGGCGAAGCGCCAGCCGGGCCAGGGCGCCGTAGGCGGCGGTAAGGATCACCAGATGGAGCATCGGCATCCAGACCGAAGGGCCCGCCAGCTCGAGTCCCCCGGTCAGCGCGTCGAGCGACGGGCGGAAGGGGAAGACCGCAGTCACGATCGAGATCACGGTTTCGATCGCCGGCCCGACCGCATCATCGGGAACCAGGGAAAGCAGGGCGAACGGCAGGCAGATCATCACCGCGGCCAGGGTCGCGGCGCGCACTTCCCGGGCCGCTGCCCCCAGGGCAGCGCCGACCGCGGCAAAGGCGGCCGCTCCGAGGATTGCCGCGAGTATCCAGATCGGCGCCCGGCTCCACTGGACGGTCACGAAGAGGGAAAGACCGGCCAGGAGGATCAACACGACAACCGTTCCGACCACGATTCCGAGGCCGAGTTTCCCCAGGAGGATCTGGGCGCGGGTGACCAGGCCGGCGGTCAGACGGGTGAAAGCGTTTTCCTCCTTCTCAAGCGCCAGCGAGCCTGCCACCAGCAGCAGGGTCACGAACATCAGCGCGAAGGTCGCGGTCACGGCGACCGCAAAGGTGTCGAGGCTCGGTGCTTCGTTTCCGACCTCTGTCTTCCGGACCCTGATCGGCTGGGCGATCGCACCCAGCAGGGGATCGGCGAGATCCAGGTTCTCGGTGGCGAGGCCGGCGAATTTGATCACCCGCTCGAGCTCTTCCCGGTCGGCCGGGTCTCTGGTCTTCTGCCGGACCTCTTTGAGGGTCTGTCCACTCTTCTTGAGGCCGAGCACCTCGAGGTCCTGCCCGAGCACGTTGAAACTGCCGCCGTCCCGGATCAGCTGGATGTACTCGCGACCACCTTCGGCCAGCCGCTGGGCGATCAACTGGTTGGCCTGGGATCGCAGGGCTTCGATCTGGTCGTCGACGATCTGGTTCTCGACGGCGCTCGATCCGTTGACCACCACCTCGATCTCGGGGTTCTGTGGGTTGAACGAGGCCAGCGACTTGATCTTGTCGTTGAGGTCCTCCGGCACGATCACGGCCGCGGTGGCTTCACCTGACTCGACCAGGTCTTTCGCCTGCGCCCGGCTGTCGGCTTCGATGCAGTCGACCCGGTCGCACAGTCGGTCGCGGATCTCGTCGCCATTGACCTCTTCACCGGCGAATCCGAGACCGGCGCCGGCCGGGAGTGCATTGTAAAGCGCGACCGTCGATTTCTCGAGGCCGCGGGTCAGGGCGAAACCCACCAGGAGCGCGATCGCGATCGGGTAGATCACCAGCAATGCCAGCTGCAGCGGCGAGCGGCGGAGGATCTGCAGGTCCTTGAGCAGCAGCCAGCGCATCAGTGGCCGGCTTTCTTGAGGAAGGCGAGGAAGGAGGACTCGAGGTCGACTCCGGAGCCGTTCGGCGTGACGACCGCGTCGCGCAGCTCGGCCGCGGTGCCGTCAAAGATCCCACTGCCGTCGGCGACGACGAAGATGCGCTCGGCGTAACGCTCGGCCTCCTGGATGTCGTGGGTCGAGAATACGACCGCCGTGCCGGAGGAGACCAGCCCGAGGATGAACTGCCAGAGCCGTGCCCGCTGGGCCGGGTCGAGCCCGACGCTCGGCTCGTCGAGCAACATCACCGACGGGTCGGCCATCAGGCCGATCGCGATGTTGATGCGCTGCTGGTTGCCGCCCGAGAGCTTGCCCGCCTGGTCGCCCCGCCGCTCGGCGAGGCCGGTCAGCTCGAGCATCTCCTCGACCTTCGCTTGCGGATCGGCGTGGCCCTGGAGCCGGGCGAAGAGCAGCAGGTTCTCGGTGACCGTGAGCCGCCGGTAGATCGCCGCCTGCTGTGGCACCCACCCGACCCCGCCGCCTTCGGCCTGAACCGATCCCTGGTCGGGCGCGGAGATGCCGGCCAGAATCGAGAGCAGCGTCGTCTTGCCGGCCCCGTTCGGGCCGATCACCGCCACCACCTCGCCGGCGCCGACTCCGAAGGCGATGTCACGCAGGGCCTCGCGGTCGCCGAAGCGCTTAACGATGCCGGAGGCGGTCAGCGCCTGCTTCGGAGCGTCAGCCATCAACCGGCGGGCACAAGGAATGGCTCGATCGAATCAGCGAGGCCCGCCGCGTTGACCACGATCGCCGCGCCCATGACCCAGACGTCTTCGGTGGCGGACTCGAACCGGACCGGCATCTCGGTCCGCATGCGTTCGATCGCCTGTTCCTTCTTGACCCCGAGCACGCTGTCGCGGGCCCCGGTCATGCCGACGTCACTGATGAAGGCGGTGCCGCCAGGCAGCACCCGGCCGTCGGCGGTGGGCACATGGGTGTGGGTTCCGCAGACCGCGGCGACCCGGCCATCGAGGTACCAGCCGAGCGCGACCTTTTCACTGGTGACCTCGGCGTGGAAGTCGACGAAGACCGCGTCGGCCTTGCCATCCAGGTCGGCCAGGAGTGCGTCGGCTTCGTCGAACGGCGAGTGCGCCGCACGCAGCCCGACGGTGCCACTCAGGTTGATCACCGCGACGGTCATATCACCGGCTTCGACGATCAAATGACCCTTGCCGGGATTGCCCTTGCGATAGTTCGAAGGACGGATCACCCGTTCGGCCTGATCGAGGAAATCGTAAGCGTCGCGATGGCGATACGTATGGTTGCCGAGGGTGATCACGTCGGCACCGTTGTCGAAGATGTTGCGAGCGGTCTTCTCGGTGATGCCCATCCCCCCGGCCGCGTTCTCCCCGTTGACGATGGTGAGATCGGGCTCGTATTTCTCCTTCAACCCGGGCATGACGGCCGCAAGGCCTTTACGGCCCGCACTTCCAACGACATCGCCGATGAACAAAATATTCACGCGTCGGACCTTACCTGAGCCCGAAGTAACCCAAGGCCAACCACGTACCGCTCACGGGTAGGCCTCTCACTGCAGCAAACACCGGATTTGCCCGAAGGCAAATTCGGTGCCTTATGCAAAGCGCAGCGAGACTCCGACAGGGCAAAACTCTGAAGGCTCGTTCTCCTAATTCAGTTTTTGCCCGCCCCCCGCGGTAGACCGATTGTTGGACTACCGCAATGGCGCGCGAATCCAATTAATCGAACAGCCGGTTGGTTTCGCGCTATTCGAGTCTCGCTGACTTCTGCATAAGGCAGGGATGGTCCCTTGCGGGACATCCATGTTTAAAGACTTGGGTTGCCTACCCGTGAGCGGTACGTGGTTGGGCTTCGACGCCATAGAACTCTTTGATCACAGGGACCACGTCCTTCAGTCCCCACTGGTCCCGTTCGTCCGCTGACTTCGGGCCGCAGTTGACGAAGAGCAATGGGCCTTCTGAATCTTCTTTGCGCAGGGAGCCGTGGCTTCCTCCTCCTACGTGCGCGGTTCCGCCCCAGTCGAGGCACTCGTAGCCGAGCGTGGCGCTGACCATCAGGTCGCCGGCGTGCGGCGCCTGAAGGGCCGAATGCAGGCGGCCGAGCGCGTCCGGGTACTCGGGCGTTTCGATCCTTCCGGCTTCGACCGACGCCTCCAGTGCTTCGAGGTCCCCACTGACGGTCCACGCGTTATCACGACGGTCGGTGACCGTTTCACCGAGGTCGATACCCTCTCCGGCCGGGCTGAACCTGATCTGCCTGCTGTCCCGTTCAGCCACCGCTACGAGCTTGCCCTGGCCTCCCAGGCCGGGACCGGTGCGGATCACCGGGGATCCGTCTTCGTGTTCGAGCCAGCTCAGCAGCTCGATGCCGTCAATCGTCGCGGCGTGTTCCCGCACCCGCCGGTGGCGCACCGGGTTGTCGTGCTCGTCCAGGAGGTAGATGTGCGCAGCGCGGGAAGTCGGGCTGACCGCCAGCTCGGCGGCGTCGGGCTCATCCTCGGACGGCTGCAGCACATGCCACTTCTCGGCCATGCCTTCGATCAGGGAAAGCGGCTTTTCGACGTCGGTGTGGGCGTGATCGGCCAGCAGGATCAGCGCGTAGTCCGTGAGGAAGCCATCCAGGCCGCCGGCCGCCCGAATCACCTCTGCCATGCACAGGTCGGCCCGTTCGATCGAGTTCACCGAAGCCGACGGCCCGTGGCGGTGCGAGTAGTTGTCGTTGTCGGGGAACGAGAGCAGCAGGAAGTCGAAGCGGTTCCGTGAAACGAGCTCGGCGGCACAACAGGCCGAGTAGCTGTCACGCCGGCCCGGGACCGAGCTCGGCTTGCAGGGAACCGGCATCGAGGAATAGAGGTCGCCGTAGAAGAGCTCCTTCGGCCCCCAGGTACCGTAGTCCATCTTGACCAGGCCGGATTCGATCGCCTTTCCGGTCAGCCCCTGGAGGGTCACCTGATGGCGGTGCCGGCCGCGGTAGATCAGGAACGGCGTCGCCGCGGTACGCAGCTGCCGGTCGTCGAGGGTCTCGAAAATCGTCTCGATGCCCGGGTTGAGGTGGGCCATGTTCATGTTGTAGACGAGGTCATGCAGGGAGCGGAAGATGCCGAATGCCCGCGAGGCCTCGAGCGAGGATCCGTACTCGACGTAACGCTGTTCGACCCGGTGGTACCAGTTCATGCCGCTGATCCAGTGCTGGTCGGCGGCGACGCCCGTCACCATCTCGGCCGAAGCGACCGGAGTCACCGAAGGAAACGAGGAAACGCAGTCCTCGACCAGGACTCCGCGTTTGATCAGGCGGCCGAAGGTCGGGGCGCGACCCTCGGAGATCGCCTGTTTGAGCATGTCGGTCCGCAGCGAATCGACGTAGGCCAGTACGAGCTTCCGCTCCATCCGGCTGCTACCTGAGGACGCGCAGCCCGGCGTGCTTGCGATCCGCACGCCGGCGGCGCCCGATCGCGAGCCAGACCAGTCCGGCTGCGGGCAGGATCGCGAAAGGCGGGAAGAGCACCGAGATCGCGGCGATCACCACGGCACCGAAAACGGTGAGGAAGGCGAGGGCGGCGGTGCCGCCGCGACGGGTGGCTCCACCGACCACTCCACTGACCACCGCACAGGCGAAGCCGGCGAAGAAGGCTGTAACGATGGCCCCAAGCACGTCAGTACCGCCGGTGGCCGAGGTGATCAGGTAGCCGAAGAGGAGGCCGATCACGGCCGCGAGAACGGTCATGCGCCCGCGGGCCGAGCCTTCGAGCCCGGTCGTCCCGGTCATCATCCCGATGGCAATGCCGATCCCGGCCGCCTGGCAGATTGTGGCGAAGGTGCTGATACCGGGAGAATAGAACGATGGCGGCTCCTCCACCTCCCCGACGCTCCCACACCAGGTCCCGCGACCTGGAGCGGTACGCCTCGCTCTTCGCGAAGCGGACCCGCGTCATGCGCTCTTCGGCGATGCGCGACATGATGGCGATCACCGCCCGCCCGGACGTGATCTCGCTGGCCGGCGGCCTGCCCGACACCTCGACCTTCCCGGCCGAAATGTTCACTCGCGTAACGAACCACATCGCGAAGACTTCGCTCGCCGAGGCCCTCCAGTACGGCCCGACCGAAGGCCTCGACAGCGTCCGCCAGCAGATTTCGAAGGTGATGGCGGCCGAAGGCGCCAACGTCGATCCCGCCGACATCACCCCGACCACCGGTGGGCAGCAGGCGATCGACCTGATCACCAAGGTCCTGATCGATCCCGGCGACGTGCTGATCTGCGACGCGCCGACCTACCCGGGGGCGATCCCGACCTTTTGCTCCTACGAAGCCGAGATCATCCAGATCGAATGTGACCACGACGGCATGAAGATCGATGTCCTCGAGGAGACCCTGGCCTCCCTCGCGGCCGAGGGAAAGCGCCCCAAGTTCATCTATTCGATCCCGACTTTCCAGAACCCCGGCGGATCGACCCTGTCGCTCGAGCGCCGGCAGCGGCTGGTCGAGATCGCCCGGCGGGAGGAGATCCTCGTAATCGAGGACAACCCTTACGGCCTGCTGCGCTACGAGGGCGAACCCCTGCCGACCCTGTACAGCCTCGACGGCGGGGACTATGTCGTCTACATCGGAACTTTCTCAAAGGTGCTTTCGGCCGGGCTGCGCATCGGCTGGCTCGTCTCCCCCACGCCGATCCGCGAGAAAGTCGTGCTCGGGAAAGGCGCGGCCGACCTCTGCACGTCGACCCTGACCCAGGAGTTCGCCGCCCGTTACTTCGCCGAAGGCCAGTGGCGCGAGTACATCGAAGAGCTGATCGGCATCTACCGGAACCGCCGCAACGCGATGATCGGCGCCATGTCCGAGTACTTCCCCCACGGCGCGACCTGGACCAAACCCCAGGGCGGCCTCTTCATCTGGGCGACGATGCCGGACGTGCTGAACACCGAAGACCTGCTGGCGAAGGCGCTCAGCCAGAACGTCGCCTTCGTACCGGGAACCGCGGCCTACGTCGACGGTCGCGGTGCCAGCTCGATGCGATTGAACTTCTCCGGGGTCAAGGAAGACCGGATCATCGAAGGCATCCGCCGGATCGGAGCGGTCGCCCGCGAGCAGCTCGGTCTATACGAGACGATGACCAACACGGATGAAATGAAGCTGCCGCCCTCGGGATCAACCTATGGAGGCGGCAGTGAGATGCGGCTGCCGCCGACCGGGGGAGAATGAAGTGAAGCTGCCGCCGAGGGTCAAATGATGGAGGCGTCAGCGTGAAAGTCGCGCTGCTCCGGGGTGGCCGTTCGCTCGAGCGCGGCGTCTCGCTGCGATCGGGCGCCCGGGTGACCGAGGCGCTGATCGATCTCGGGCACGTGGTCGAAGACCTCGACCTCGGGCCGGACCTGGTCGGCCGGCTGGAAGCGAACCGGCCCGACGTCGCCTTCATCGCGCTCCACGGTACCGAGGGAGAGGACGGCACGATCCAGGCACTGCTCGAGCTGCTGGGCATCCCCCACACCGGTCCTGGCGTCGCCGCCTGCCAGCGCTGCATGGACAAGAGCCTGGCCAAGTACATCCTGCGCGAGCACGGTCTGCCGACCCCGGACTGGGTCACGTTCTCCGAGTCGGCGATCCGTGATTTCGGCGCTGCGGCAAGCTTTCAGCGGGCGATCGACACCATTGGCATTCCCCTGGTCGCCAAGCCCGCTTCACAGGGATCTTCGCTCGGGATCACGGTCGTGACCAGTCCGGAAGACATTCCCGACGCGCTGATCACCGCGCTCAGCTACGACAGCCGGGCCCTGCTCGAGACTTGGGTCAGCGGCCGTGAGGTCGCGGTGTCGGTGCTCGGTGACGAGGTCCTGCCGATCGTCGAGGTGATCCCGACCGACAGCAACACGTACGACTTCGAGGCCCGCTACGAGATCGGCGGCGCGCATTTTATCTGCCCCGCGGAACTCGAAGAGGCCTCAGCGCAAGAGATCAACCGGGTCGCCCTCGCCGCCTACGACGCGCTCGGATGTTCGGGCTTCTCGCGGGTCGACCTGATCCTCGGTGAGGACGGTCCCCAGGTGCTCGAGGTGAACGCGATCCCCGGAATGACCGAGACATCGCTTCTGCCACAGGCAGCGGAAGCGGCCGGCGTCGAGTTCAACGAGATGGTCGGTCGGATCCTCGAACTCGCCCGCTGAGATTCCCTCGGCTCACCCCACGCGTACCTTGCCTTCAACCTTTTCGATTGCGAGTGTGAAGGCGCCCAGCATCTCGTCGACGACTTCCTCGTCCATCGCGGTCGACATGCACATCAAGCCCCTCGTGGCGAAGAACAGCCCCTGGTCCAGACTGGCTCGGTGAAACTGCTTCAGCAGCGGGCTCGACAGGCGCATGTCGGCGAATTTGGCCGGCATTCCCTCTGAGTTCAGCTCAAAGTGGACGTGGGTCAATGAACCACAACCGGTGGCCCTGCCATCCAAAGCCGACTGGACGAGCAAGCGATCGAGTTCGGCGGTGAAGTGCTCGCCCAGGGAGTTGATCCTCCCGATCTCGTCAGCCGACAGCAGGTCAAGTGTCGCCAGACCTGCGGCCATCGTCATCGCGTTGCCGTTGTAGGTTCCGGCGTGCTCGAGGTTGCCGGGACGGGTGGGATCGAAACTCTCCATCACGTCGCGGCGCCCACCGAAAGCTCCCACGGGGAGGCCTCCTCCAATCAACTTTCCCAGGGTGGTCAGGTCCGGCTTCACACCCACCTGCCCCTGCCTTCCGCCGAACCCCAGGCGAAATGAGATCACCTCGTCGAACACAAGCAGCGCTCCATACTCCTCGGTCAGCTCTTTCGCCGCCGCGAGGTAATCGTCGGAGGCAACCAGCACGCCCTCCCCCATCACGGGCTCGATCAAGAACGCGGCAATCTCACTGCCCCTCAGCGCGAACATGTTTTCGAGCGCTTGGACGTCATTCATCGGCACCGTATGAAGGAGATCCAGGGAGGAATCTGGAATCCCCCTAAGTGAGGCTTCACTGCCTACGTCCATCGGAACCTGCTCCCAGGACCCGTGATAGCCGCCGTCTATCTTGATGATCGCCGCTCGCCCGGTAAACGAGCGAGCGGCTCTGACCGCCATCATGATCGCCTCGCTACCGGAGTTCGTGAAACGCATCAGCTCGATCGAGGCGACCCGGTCGCGGATTGCTTCGGCCAGCGATGCCTGGGCCTCTCCGGGCGCCGGGAACGCCGTGCCCATCAGGGCCTGTTCGTGGAGACTTCTGACAACCGTGTCCGGAGCATGGCCGTGGACGAGCGCGGTGAAATTGCTCAGCAGGTCGATGAACTCGTTTCCGTCCACGTCTCTCACGCGACAACCTTTTCCTTCACTCAGGGAAAGGGGGAACGGTGCGTAATAGGTGGATGTACGGGTGTCACCTCCCGGCAGGCTTCGTCGCAGCCGCTGGGCCAATTGTGAGGACCTCTCCGTCGGGATATCAAGCGGCATGTCCATCTGGTTCACCTCTTTGTTCGTCGGTCGGTGTTTCGTCGGGAAAGTTCGGGTCGCTGCTGGCGTCTGTACCGGAGAGCAATGTTCTCTCCACCTGGGTCAGCGGCCGGGATGCGCGGGTCATCGGGTCCCACATGACGAGGACCGCAGTCGCTGTGGCAGCGAGAGTCCCGTCAGGCGTCGTAAGAGATTCGGCCGTTGTCACGCTTGACCGGCCGAGCGATTTCAATTCGCAGATCCCGTTGATCCAGCCGGTTTCCTGGGTCAGTTCAGCCCGGAAGTCGACTTCTACCCGGCCGACAACATAGTCCCTCGGGCCGAGGGACCCTTCACTCATGCGGGACAGCCAGCGGTCTCTCATGTGCTCCAGATATGTGAGAAAGACTTCGTGGTTCACGTGACCGAGCGGGTCAAGGTCGCGCCACCGGATCGCCATCGCATCAACTCCGGCGTCGGGATCGCGGAGCCGAGCCCCCTCCAGTTCCAGACCGGTCATGTCGTCACCCCGGACCCGGAAGGGGCCCTCGGCAGGCCGAGGATTTCTCTCGCCTGCGCAGGTGTTGCAACCTCCCGACCGAGCGAATGAACGAGAGTCACCGCTTTCCTCACCAGTTCGGCGTTGCTCTCCGCGAGCACACCGCGACGCATATAGACCGCATCCTCGAATCCGACACGGATCCCGGTCGCGCCGAAGAGCAGGCCGAGAGCGAGCATCCGGTCCTGGTGACGACCAACGCAAGTGATCGACCAGGGCGTGCCCTGTGGTAGCGGCCGCAACATGGCCGACAGCGCTTCCGGAGACGCGTCGATGCCGCCCGGGACTCCGAACACGAGGTTCATGCGGAGGGGCTCAGGCATCTCACCGGAATCGACCATCTGGACCGCCGCATGCACGTGTCCCACCTCAAATGCTTCCACTTCGAGGGCGATGCCCGCCTTGGTGGCCCGATCGATTATTCCCAACCCGTGGGGACGGATCGTGACGAACGCTTCATCGCCGAAGTTCAGCGAACCGGTTTCTACACCGGCCACGTCCGGATTCGCCTCGAGACCGGTAGTTCGATCTTCTATCCCCATCCAAACTGCGCCACCAGTAGAAACCATGGTGATGAGATCTGATCCCGATCGAATTTTCTGGATTGCTTCCTCGAAGAGTTCGGGGCGGGCGCTCGGTGTTCCGTCGTCCTCGCGCGCGTGCAGGTGAACCAGCGATGCCCCGGCTTGGGCGGCGTCGCAGGCCGATGCCGCAATCTCAGTCGGCGTGTAGGGAACCTTGGGGTTTTCTTCGCGGGTTACTTCGGCGCCGGTGGGCGCCACGGTGATGATCACCGGCTGCTCGTTCCAGGTTGTCATTCGAGTACCTCTTTCGGTTCTTTCGACAGCGCGTCTTGGAGTGTGGGATGTGACCGCAGAAGTTCAAGCGCATAGGCACCGCGATCCGGTGAGTAGCCTGATCCGATCAACATGCGGGCCCTCGAAGAAACACCTTCGGACCCGAGCGCCGCGGCCGTGAATGAAGTCGCCATCGAGAAGAAGAGAACGGTTCCGCTGTTCTTGGTCAGCAGGATCGAAGTCGCTTCGCAGTCCGTGGCGTTTACCACGACGATCGTGAGGTCAGCCTGGCCGACCACCCCGGCCTGACGCAGGGCTTCGACGGTGCTCAGGGGATTACGGAGATCCGCTTGGACGACGTGGTCCGAGAGGCCCAGCTCCTGGGCCCGGGAGCAGGCCATTTCGCTGTTGTCAACGGTCACCAGTAGTCCCGAGTTTCCGAGTTGTTCGCGGGCCGCCGCCATAGCCAGCTTTCCCGCGTGACCGGCACCCAGGATCATCACCGTGTCGCCCCTGTCAACCAGCTCCCTCGTCTGCCAGGGAGATCCGCAAACGTCCAATGCGGCCAGCGCGACGTCCAGATCAAGGTCGTCCGGGCATTCCGCCCAGGGGGCTGAACTCATCAAGAAAGCCGTGCCCTCCACCGGGATCTGGGCCGAACCTGTTTCGACCGGTCCGACCCGCTCGAGGGTAAGTGGAGTCAGGGTCAGCGACGCGAGCGTGACAATACGGTCACCGATCGAAGGTGGATCCTCGAGCGCCGAGCCGACCTCCTTGACCGTGCCGATCAGCACTCCACCCGATCCGGTCACCGGGTTGTGCATCTTGCCGCGATCCTGAACGATCCCCGAGATCAACTCTGCAATCCGGAGCGGATCGCCTTCCGCCTCATCCGAGAGCTGCCTGAAGCTGGTCGAATCCAGACAAAGTGTCTCCACATCAATACCGATTTCGTGAACCCGAGTCGGAAGATCAGCATGGATCCTCCGGGCACTCTGGGGCAGGGCCCCGGGAGGCGAGATCACCCGGTCGGCTCCAAGGCTGTCGGCAGACGGCATCACTTGGACACCTCCTGAAGTTCTCGAACCTTCGGTGCCTGCCGTCGCGTGGAGGCCAACATGCAGTTCTTCGCGGCCCACCGCTCCAGCGCCTCGGCATCCCAGAACTCCGCCGCGAAGGGATGATGGAACGGGCACCGAACTGGATCTGCCTGCATCGGGCACTGCGTGCGACAGGGGTCGTCGCCGATCTCCTTCTCGACCCGCTCAACCAGCGCCTCGACCCTGGCCACATCCTGGGCTTCCCGGCCCTCGGGAACGCTGTCCTTGACTACTTCGCCGTGTGGGGTCGGGACCAATGGTTCACGTGGCACGCTCCGCAGGTCCATCGTGGCCTCGGGATCAAGCACAAATTCCTCGCCCACCTTTTCGATGACTACCCCGTAACCAACCCGGGCCTGAAGGGCAGACACGAAGCCCTCCTCGACATCGTGCCGCACCCTTTCTGGATCCCGTGTGAAGGGGTTGCCGAAACCGCCGCCTCCGCCGGTCATCATCTCGACCCGATCGCCGGCCCAAAGGGTGATTTCCGCGAACTTCGACGGCGAATCAAGCTCGAACACCTCGTCGAAGGGCCGGCCTTCGCTTTCGCCTGAGCGACGCAAATGGAGTCTTGCGGCAGCGCCTTCCGCTCCTCCCTCGATGCCATAGGGGGGAGTCTTGAAGCGGTCGCCAAGGGCATTTACGTCGCAGCGGTCCGCGAGCATCTCGTAGATCCGGCGCGTCCCGAGACCACCACGATTCATTCCGGGGCCCCCGGAATCCTCGTTCAAGGCGAACTCGCGAACTCTCAGTGGCAAGGTGGACTCGACGACTTCAGCCGGATAGTCGTTGAAGTTGGAGGTCGGATTCGGAACCGAGGTCCAGCCGTCTCGCCAGGATGTCGCTCCCCAGCCGCCCTCCTGGAAGAAATAGACACCGAACTCCTTCGAGCGAGTGTCATCCCAGCCTCCACCCGCAATGTTGATGCAGGTCCCGTAGCACCCGGCCGCAACCCGTTCGGGGACCGCTTCACCCAGCGCCCCGAACACCGCGTCGATGATCCGGATCGAAGTCTCCGTCACTCCGCCGAAAACCGGCGCCGGTGGGATCGGATTGAGCAGCGAGCCCCGAGGGATCTCGAAGCCGATCGGCCGAAAGCTGCCGTGATTGAACGGGATATCCGCGCCGAAGGTGTGCATGAACGCGTTGAAGACACTGCCCACCGTGTTGCCATACGACGAATTGATCGGTCCCTTTGCCTGCGCACTGGACCCCCCGAAGTCAACGACCACCGAATCTTCGGCGACCCGGATCTGGACCTTGATCTCGTAGGGTCCGTTTCCGACTCCGTCATCGTCCATCACGTCGGTAAATCGGTAGTCACCGTCCGGAATATCGCTGATCGCTGATCGCATCAGGCGCTCCGAATGATCCTTCGTCTCCTGCATCGCGGTCCGCACCGTTTCGATGCCGTATCGAGCCACCAGTTCCTGGATCCGCTGCTCAGCGGTGACGCAGCTGGCAAGTTGCCCACGGAAGTCACCGAGCTGCTCGCGCGGAAAGCGAACGTTCAGCAGGATCAGGTCCATTATTTGCGGCCGCTCGACCCCTCCTTCGAACCACTTCACCGGGGGGATGCGCATCCCCTCCTGGTGGATCGATTTGGCCGTGCCGGGGAAACCCGCGACCGACATGCCACCGATGTCGATGTGGTGTCCCCGGTTGATCGCCAGACCGAGCAGTTCACCGGCCGCGAAAATCGGCCGGATTACACAGATGTCGGGAAGGTGACCGCCGCCCCGATACGGATCATTGACGACAATCACGTCCCCTTCGGCCAGGTTCTCCCAGCCGAGGTGCATCATCGCGAATTCAGTGGTCAGCGCCATCGCCGATAGATGACTCGGATCGAAGTTGGCTGCCGCGACCAGTTCGGCGCGTGTGTCGAGCATCGCGCAGGAGAAGTCGCGACCTTCGACGAACACGGCCGACACCGCCGTGCGGATCATCGCGCTGCCCATCTCTGCACAGGTCGACTCAAAGGAGCGGGCGAGAACCCTGGCGAGGACGGGATCAAGCTTTTCCTGATTCATCGCTCCACCACCAGTTCGCCGAGATTGCCGATACTCAGGCGGAGACCATCGGGGACGATCGTCGTGGTCTGTGGCTCCTCCACGATCACTGGGCCTTCGACCGACCAGTCCCGCCCGAGGTCGGTACGCTCGTATACCGGGACCTGACTCGGGCTCCCGCGGAAGAAGGTGACCTCACGATGGGCCTTCGGTTCGGTTCCAGCGACTGGCTCCTGCTCGTTCATGACCGGCTTGGGCATTCGGGAGAGTGCCCGCACCCTGATCGCCGTGAACTCGATCGGCTCTTCCGGTCTGGTGTGGCCCCAGAGCTCCATGTGTTCACTTTCGAAGCGGGCCGCAGCCTCGAGCAGGTCGCCCCCGGGCTCTAAGTTCATCTCGAGTTCGTGCCACTGGCCCAGGTAACGCATATCGATCGACGTACTCATCTCAACCTCCGTCAATTCTTCGGCACTGATATCGACTCTGGCCTTGGCCAGTAGGTGATCGAACGCCGACCCCAGATCGTGTGACCCCTCACCCACGGTCCCGACTTCGGAACGGACGTAGTCGAACGTGACATCGGCGAAGGCCCCTCCCATCGCCGACAGGGTGGAAGCGCCGGTCGGTACATACCCCTTCTTCAGGTCCAGCTCCTCGAGCAGGGTTCCGACGAAGAGGGGTCCGGCCCCACCGAAAGCCACCAACGCGAAATCGCGCGGGTCAAGTCCTCGGTCAACCGTGATCTCGCGGACCAGGGTGGCCATCTCAATCGCTGCTACATGCATGATCGCGGCGGCTGCTTCTCCGGTGCTGTATCCCAGTGAGTCGGCTATCGGTTGAACGGACTCACCCGCGGCAGCGGCGTCGAGTGGAATGGTGCCGGCAAGGAAGTAGTCCGGATCGATCAGACCGGAAACAATCGCGGCATCGGTCACCGTGGGTTCGGTTCCGCCCTTGCCGTAAGCCACGGGACCCGGCTCGGCTCCCGCCGACTGGGGTCCGACCCCGAGACCCCCGGCGGCGTCCAGATGTGCGATCGAACCGCCGCCGGCACCGACCGACCGGATATCGACGACCGGAACCCGTAGTGGAATGTCCCACTCGAGCATGTCGTGATTGGCGCGGACAGCCCGCCCGTCGACGATCAGGCTCGCGTCGGCGGTCGTGCCACCGATGTCGATCAGGATCAAACGAGGCTCGCCTAGTTTCTCCGACAGGAAGGTTCCGGCGGAAGCTCCCCCGGCCGGCCCGGACTTGACCAGCTCAACCGGCCGTTCGCGGGCGGCTCTCACCGACATCACGCCTCCATTCGACTTCATGACCCTCGGGGGACGACGCAGACCGGCCTCGCCAAGATTGCGTTCTACCGACTCGAGAGCCTGATCGATAACCGGGGCAAGGCCGGCCGCGATGGCCGTCGTTGAGGTGCGCTCGTATTCGCTGCGCTCCGGGTTGACATCGCTGGAGAGCATCACGTGAACACCGGGTAGACGGTCCCTGAGAATTTCGGCCGCGCGTTGCTCATGGTCGGCGTTCAAATAGGAGAACAGGAAGGACACCGCCACCGATTCGATTCCGACCCGTTCGAAGAACTCGGCGGCCTCGTGGACGTCTTCCTCGACCAGCGGTTCAACTTCGGTTCCGAGCCAGTCGATGCGGCCTCCGGCCTCGATGCGAAAGCGCCTGGGCACCACCGCGTCGGGACGGTCCCAGGAGTGGCCGAACAGGTCCCGGCGCCAGAGCCGGCGAATATCCAAGACGTCGCGGAAGCCAGTAGTGGTAAGCACTCCCACCTTGGCCAGCTTCCTCTGAACGAGCGCATTGGTAGCGATCGTGGACCCAAAGGCGAGAGAGTCGACCTGGCTCGCCGGACTGACCTGGGTCAGCGCGTCGATGACCCCGCTGATCGTGTCGCCGGTTGTCGGAGCTTTCGCGGTCCGGGTCGAGCCGTCGCCTCCGAAGTAGTAGACATCCGTGAAGGTCCCGCCGACGTCCACTCCCACGATGTTGCTCATTTGATCTCCTCGTCTGGTACGACGACCGCATTACCCGGGGCCGAACTCAGACTGAGTCGGTCACCGGGCTTCAATGTGGAAACGCCGAGTTGCTTTGCGATCAGGAGTCCCTCGCCGGGAGTCTCCACTGTGATTTCGGCCAATTCGCCGGTGTAGGTGACGCTCTGGACATTGAAGGGTCCGGCTCCGGGCTCGATCAGGAGGTCCTCCGGCCGGATGTGAACCGAAACCGGGTCTCCGACCGCTGGTTTTGACGAAGGCGATCGAACCATCAGGGTGTCAAGCGCGGTCTTCACCGGCAGGTAGCCATCGGACCCGGGACGATCGGCAACCTCGCCCCGTATGAAGTTCCCGCTTCCCCCGAGGAACTCCGCGACAAAGCGGGTGGCCGGCGAGCGTATGAGATCCAGGGGTGCGGCGACCTGTTCGAGCCGCCCGCCCTGGAGCACCGCCACCCGGTCGGCCATGGTCAGCGCTTCGCGCTGGTCGTGGGTCACGTAGACAGTGGTCACATCGAGGTCATGGAGCAGGGCCGAGACCTCATGCTGGACCCGAAGGCGGATCAGCCGATCGAGGGCACTCAGGGGTTCGTCCATGAGCAGGATTCGGGGCCGGATCGCCAAGGCCCTGGCGGTGGCGACCCGCTGACTCTCCCCGCCGGAAAGAGTCATCACCTTACGGGACGCAAAATCTTCCATGTCGACCAAACGGAGAACTTCCAGGGCTCGCGACTGGCGTTTCGCGCGATCCCACTTTCTCATCCGCAGGCCGAACTCGACGTTCTGCACCACCGACATGTGCGGGAAGAGGGCGTAGTCCTGGAAGACGGTCGCACAGTCGATCTGGTTTGGTGGGGAGCCGACGATCGACTCTCCGCCGATCAGGATCTCGCCGGAATCCGGCGTGAGCTGGCCTCCGATCATCTTGAGCAAAGTCGACTTGCCGGAACCGGAGGGGCCGAGGACCGCGAGGAACTCCCCCGGCTCGACTTCGAAACTGATCCCGTCGGCGGCCAGGGAATCCCCGAAGCTGATCGACACGTCTCGGAATTCAAGTTCGGACTCAGACAACGGGGCCTCCACGACGTTGGGCAATGGATATGAACACGCTGCGCAGCGTCAGGGCAACCGCCAGGGCAACCAGGACGATCACGGTCGCGTACGCGAGAAGCATCGGGGAGATTCCCACCCGCTGCATCGAATAGAGGAGCGATGGCAAGGTGTAGAAGCCACGCCCGGTAAAGAAACCGATGATGAAGTCGCTGAAAGACATCAGGAAGACGATGAGGAACCCGGACACGATGCCCGGCCGTACCGCCGGGAGGACCGCTGCCCTGAAGGCCTGCCCCGGGCCGGCCCCGAGGTCCCTCGCCGCGTGGAGAAGGTTCCACTGGAAATTGGTCAACCGGGCAGTGACCATCAACACGACAAAGGGCGTGAACGCCGTCGCCTGGGCGATCGTCACCGTGAGCTTGGAGAGCGGGATACCTGCCTGGACGAAGACGATCTGCGACCCGATGCCGAGAACCAGGGCCGGGGTCACCAGGGGTATGAGTCCGAGACCGAAAAGGACCTTGCCCCGCCGGGACTGGACCCTTGCCCCACCGAGTGCGAAGACCGTGCCGAGGACGGTGGCCAGGACAGAGACCAGCCCGCCGATAATGAGACTCGTCCCGAGACCATCCCCGATCTGTTCATTCGCAAACAGTTCGCTATACCACTGCGTTGTGAAACCCTTGAGCGGAAGCGAGTAGTAGGGAAAGTCGTTGAAGCTGAATACCGCCAGGACCAGCAGCGGTCCCAGCGAGAAGACCAGGGCGAACCCGACCATAGTTTGCAGGATCCCGTCACCGATACGTTCTCCCCGCTGCCTCGGCATCATGAGGTGCGCCCCCTGAACATGGTCCGGCCCCGCAGAATTAGCACCAGCACCACCGAGAGCAACAGGCACGTAATCACGGCGAGGGTGGTGAAGCAGACCGTCAGCGCGGCTCCGAGCGGCCAGTCGACGGCCACCAGGAACTTGTCCGTGATCGCGTTGGCCGAGAACCGTGACTCTGGTCCCCCCAGCAATTCGGGCTCGATCGAGGCGCTGACCGCCGGAACGAAGGTGAGCAGGGAACCGACCAGAAGACCCGGGATCGACAAAGGCAGGACGACCTCCCGGAACGCCGTCATCGCGCCGGAGCCGAGGTCTCTCGCGGCGGCGACCAGGCGCTTGTCAACGGTCTCGAGGGTGAGGACCAGAGCGAAGAGCATGAACGGATAGGTGTTGTAGACGAGTGCCAGGACGACCGAGAAGCGGGAATAGAGGAGCCACTGGATCGGGTCGTCGATGATCCCCACGGTTTCGAGCAGGCCGTTGACCACCCCCTGCAGTCCGAGAATCCCCTTCCAGGCGATCGCCCGGATCAGCGGACCGACCAGGAACGGGAGGGCAACCAGGGTCAGTGTGGTCGCTACCCGGGTGGCCGACCGCATCCGGAAAACCAGGTAGTAGGCGATCGGGTAACAGATCAAAATGACTATCGCGACGACCACGACCGCCGTGAGACAGGTTCGTATCAGCAGTGCAACCTGAGGTCCGTTGGAGAGGACTTCACTGTAGTTGGAGAGGGTGAATGTCTGTTGCAGATTCTGGCCGTCCATCTGCCAAAACGAAACGACGAAGACGAATCCCAGGGGAACCGCAAAGAAGACGAGCAGCCACGCCGTCCACGGGGCGAGCAGGGCCGAATAACTGAATCTCAGTCCCGACCCGCCCCGCTTGCCGCTCGTTGTATCGATGGCGTCGACTACGCGTTCAGTACGTCGTTCTGGACGGCCTCATAGGCCTTCGGCCGCTTCGGGGCAATCCAATAGTTAACGTTGTTGAGGAAGGCGTCCGGATCGGTCAGGTCGAGCTCTTTCTGGGTCGCCTTGGGGATGTTGTCGATCGCGGCCTGGGAAGTCGTCCGGTACGCGACTTCTTCAGCCAGCTTTACCCCGTAGGTATCTCCGATGACGTAGTTGGCGAATTGCTCAAACGCCTTCTTCTGCTCGGGAGTTGCCTCCGAGGTGACGAAGTTCGCGTCGTACCAGCCCAGCTGGCCTTGCTTCGGAACCACCCAGACCATGTCGATGTCCGCTTTTTCACGAAGTTCCAGGACCGGTGCCCACGCCCATGCGATCTGAACCTCACCGGAAGCGAAGAGGCTGGTCAGCTCTCCGATTTCCTTCCAGTAGGTGCGCACAAGTGGCTTCTGTTCGATCAGTAGCTCCCGGACCTTGGCCAGTTCGTCGTCACTCATATCGAATGGATCGTCGACGCCGGCGTAGATACCGCCGACGATGACCATCTCGAGAAGCCCCGCCGGCATTGCTATCTGGCCCTTGAACTGGGGGTCCCAGAGCGCCGCGAGGTCGTCAATTCCGGAGCCGATCGAGTCGCCGTTGTAGGCGACCGAGTCGGTACCCCAATCCATCGGGATGCCGTACACCTTGCCATCGAACTGATGGGCCTTTGCGTTTCGGAAGGTCGGCAGGACATACTTTTCGTAATTGGGAACGTTTGCGAGGTCGATTGGCTGAAGGACGCCGGCGTCGTAGGAATCTACCGCGTGGTAGGAGCCGTCGACGAAGCCACTGATTCCGGTTCCGCCCGTCTTCAGCTTCGAAGCGATCTCGGTCACGTCGGAAAAGAGTTCGAGCTCGACCTTGATCCCCGACTCCTGGGTGAATGGATCGATCATCGGCGGCCGCGCGTATGCCTCGTTGGTCGCCCAGAGAATGCTGTCGCTGGCAGCGGCGTTGCCGCCGCCGCTACTTCCCACGTTGGTGGATCCGCAGGCTGCCAGAAATACGGCGGCTGCTCCAGCTCCTCCGAGTTGGAGGGCGCGTCTGCGGCTGTACTGCGGGCGCTCCCAGTTAAAAGGGCCGGGATTTTGCCTCGGCTGGTTTCGGCTCTCATTGTTCGAACTGTCTCGGTGCTTCACGATCGAACTCACCTCTCCTCATAATGCGGACGAATTTCCAAACGTACGTTCAACTGACGATGACCATATATCGATACTTCTGTGATTGTCAAGCAAATCTTGAGACAATTCCCTGAACGGGTGTTTGATGTTTCACTTTTAGTCAGACGCCCGTTAGTATGTTCCCAAGTGGATACCTCCGCCCCCGAAATGCCAACTAGACTCACCGCACTTCTTCGCGTGCGTATGGGTTCGCACGACAGCCACTACGCGGGTGGGCTCGTGGACGGAGCCCGCATTCTTGAGCTGTTCGGGGACCTCGCCACAGAACTTTCGATCCGTTGCGATGGCGACGAGGGGTTATTTCGTGCCTACGAGTCAGTCGAGTTCACTGCGCCCGTTTTCGCGGGCGACTTCGTAGAGGCGCGTGGCGAGATCATCGGGGCAGGGCGTTCCTCCCGACGCATGGTCTTTCACGCTCACAAGGTGATCGCGCCCTCGCCGGATGCCGGCGAAACGGCTGCCGAGGTTCTTGACAAGCCGGTGCTGGTGGCCAAGGCCTTCGGCACGACGGTGACTCCGACCAACCGGCAGCGGAACCGCGTCCCGGAAGGCGCGGGCGGCAACACGTGAGCGAGGACCTCGAAACGCGGGCTCCAACCGTGGAACGCATCGAGGGCGCCGCCCTGGATTTGTTCGCTGATTTCGGCTATCACGCGACCTCAATGCGGAAGCTGGCCGGGATCGCCGACATTCAGGCCGGGACGCTTTACCACTGGTACCCCAACAAAGAGGCCCTGCTCGTCTCGATCATGCAGAAGTTTCTGGGTGGCCTTACGCGCGAAGTCGTTTCCGCCGTCGACGAGAAGGTCTCGGCCAGCGATCGCCTCGCTGCCGCCGTACGCGCCCACGTCATCTATCACGGGCTTCATCGACGGGCGGCGTTTGTGACCGATACGGAGGTGCGCGCCTTGACGGGTACGGACCGTCTACAGATCCTCACCACTCGAGACAACTATGAGCAGATGTTCTACCAGCTGATCCGCGACGGGATGGAGCAGGGCACGCTCGACTGTCGCGATCCAAAGATCGCGACCCTGGCGGTACTACTTCAATGCACCGGCGTCGCGATCTGGTTTGACCCCGCGGGTTCCATGAGCCTGAGCGAGATCGCCGATGTGCACGTCGACCTGGTGCTCAAATCATTGAATGGCTCGCGCTGAGTCAGGAACCCTGCAAGAAATCTTCAGGGGAAACATCGTCGAGAAAGTCCTTGAACTTCTCGACCACTTGCTCGTTGTCCTCGACACCCTGCTCGAATTCGATCGAGGATTCGTCGATGACCTCTTCGGCGACGAAGATCGGAGCGGTCACCCGCACCGCCAGGGCCAGCGCGTCGGAGGGCCGTGAGTCGATTTCGACCTCGGTGCCGGCGACCGAGAGCGTGATCGTCGCGTAGAAGGTGTTGTCCCGAAGTTCGGTGATCGAGATGCGCTCGCACTTGGTCTCGACCTGGTCGAGGATGTCGACTATCAGGTCGTGGGTCATCGGTCGCGGCGTGTCCGCTCCCTGGAGCTTCATCAGGATGGCGGCAGCCTCGGGATGGCCGATCCAGATCGGCAGGAAACGGTTGTCGTCAACCGTCTTCAGCAAGACGATCGGCTGCTTGCCGACCATGTCAAAAGAGACCCCGTAGATCTGCATCTCACGCATGGACCCCGATTATAGGTAGGCCGGGGGATCGCCCTGCTGACGGGAGGCGCGGGCCGGTTGCTTACCGGCAGCCCGGGGTAACGACCAAGCCGACCGATGTCCCTAACCCTTAGAATCCGCGGGCGTCATGCGGGCGATTAGCTCAGTTGGTTAGAGCGCGTCTCTGATAAGGACGAGGTCCGTGGTTCGAATCCACGATCGCCCATAGGGGGAACCGCAACCCCCGGCTACTTCAGACGCTTCGCCAGATCCAGAGCCTGCTCTAACGACTCAAGCTGGATCTCCACCGACAGTCCGTTGCCTCTTGGTTTGATGCGCACTTCGTGCTTGAGCTTGGCTTCGAGTTTGTCCGACACGTCGCTGATCGCGTCGAGTTCCTCGGCCGACAGGTTGGCCCGTTTGGTCTTCTTCGCCTTGCTCTCGCCGGCTGCCCGGGCCTGGGCTTCAGTCTGTCGGACCGACCAGCCCTCTTTCAGCGCCTGCTTCGCGAGCTGGCGGCGGGCGGAATGGTCGCTGACCTGGAGCAGCGCCCGGCCGTGTCCTTCGCTCAACTCACCCTGCTCGAGCATGGCCAGCACTTCATCTGGCAGGTCGAGCAGGCGGATCAGGTTCGAGATCTGCGGGCGACTGCGGCCGACCCGCTTGCCCAGGTCCTCTTTGCTGAGCCCCAGGTCCTCGACCAGGGCGGCGCAGGCCTTCGCCTCTTCCACCGGGTTCAGGTCTTCGCGGACCATGTTCTCGATCAAGGCGACCTCGAGCCGGTCGGCTTCGTCGGAATCCCGGATGACCACGGGGATCTTCCTGACCCCGGCCATCCGGGCAGCCCGCCAGCGGCGCTCACCGGCGATGATCTCGTAACTCCCGTCACTAAGTGGGCGGACCAGGAGCGGCTGGACGACCCCGCTGGCCTCGATCGAATCGCTCAGCGACTTCAGTGAATCTTCGTTGAAACGGCTGCGCGGCTGGCCCGGATTCGCCTTGATGACTTCGATCGGCAGCTCCCGCATGTCCGGGCCGGAAGCCGCTTCCGGCAGGATCGCGCCCAGCCCGCGGCCCATTCCCCGCCGCTCAGCCACGGGCTATCACTTCATCGGCGAGGGCCAGGTAAGCACTTGATCCACGTGACGTGGGCGCGTAGTCGGTGACCGGTATGCCGTAGCTGGGCGCCTCGGCGACCCGGACGGTCCGGGGGATCACGTTGCGGAAAACGGTTTCGGAGAAGTGGTCGCGCAATTCACGCTCGACGTCCTGGGCGAGGCGGGTGCGTTCGTCGTGCATGGTCACGACGACGCCGGCCAGCTCGAGCGTCGGATTCATCTCGCGACGGACCGTGGAGAGTGTGTCGAGGAACTCGACCAGTCCTTCAAGTGCCAGGTACTCGGCCTGGACCGGCACGATCACCCGGTCGGACGCGACCAGGGCGTTGACTGTGATCGGCCCGAGGGCGGGAGGGCAGTCGATCAGGACGATGTCGAAATCGTCGGCGACGCTCCCCAGCTGCTCCCGGAGCCGGTAATTGGGCTCTTCGAGACGTGGCAGCTCGACTACCGCACCAGCCAGGTCGCGGCTGGCCGGCACCAGCCAGAGGTTGTCGGGCCCGGCCGGCTTCGCCGCTTCTTCAAGGGTGTTCTCGCCGGAAAGCACGTCGTAGCTCGACGGGCGCTCGTGCTTGTCTCCGCCGAGGGCGACGGTAGCGTTGCACTGCTGATCCAAATCGACGACTAGCACCTTCTTGCCCAGCCGGGCAAAGCCGGCCCCGAGGTTGACCGCGGTGGTCGTCTTGCCGACGCCGCCTTTCTGGTTGGCGATCGAGTAGATAAGTCCCACGTGCTTATGCCGCTTTCCAGTTGCAAGTCATCCGACGTCGGAGCTTAGACGTTGGCGTGCCAACCCGTGGATGCCGGGGGCTGATTGGCGACGAAGGGCGGGCCGGTAGCCCGTTCGAGACGACAATCAGTTCCCGGCGCCGCGGGGTGGTGCGGTGAGCGGTCTTTTCCGGACCATTCCCGGTCTGCGCGGTAAGTTCGGCGGTGTCTCGGCCGTCTTTTTGACCACGTAGATATGGCGCTCACGGCTGCCGCTGTACGGCTTCACCGTGACCACACGATCGAGAGCCATCGCCAGTTTCGGCTCCAGTCCGGCCAGTTTTACTTCGCTTTCGGGCTCGCGTTCACCTTTCCAGGCGATCAGTGAACCTCCGGTCTCGAGTAGCGGCGAGGCCAGTTCGGCCAGCGTTTCGAGCGGCGCCACGGCGCGGGCGGTGACCAGGTCCGAAGCCCCCGCCCCGTCTGAAGCCGCCCACTCCTCGGACCGCTGGTTGACGGCGACCGCGTTTTCGAGTTCGAGCCGCTCGATGACCTCGTGCATGAACCTGACCTTCCTGCCGACGGAATCGAGCAGGGTGAAGTCGGCTTCCGGCCTCGCCATCGCCAGCGGAATGCCGGGAAAGCCCGCACCGGAGCCGATATCAGTGACCCGCTGCGCGCGGCTGACCTCATCGACCACCAGCCCCGAGAGGCTGTCGGACAGGTGGACCCGGCGCGCTTCGTCGGGATTGGTGATCGAGGAGAGCGAAGCGGGGGCCGCGGCAAGCATCTCGAGCATCGGTTCCAGCCGCCGCTGCAGGTCCCCGGCCAGCCAGGGGCGCTCGTCCGGCTTCACTCGGAGACGAGGGGCGCGACGACGACGCGGCGCTGGGGCTCATCCCCGGCGCTGAAAGTCTCGACTTCGGTGCGTTCCTTCAGGTGTTCGTGGACGATTCGGCGCTCACGGGCAGTCATCGGATCGAGTTCGATCTCGTCGCCGGTGCTGATCGCCTTCTCGGCCGCGCGGTCGGCTCGCTCGGAGATGACTTCTTCACGACGGGCCCGGTAACCGGCGGCGTCGAGCACCACCCGCTTGCGTTCCCGGATCCCCTGAAAGGCAGCCTGGAAGCAGAGAAGCTGGAGGGCGTCGATCGTCTGGCCGCGCCGGCCGATCAGCAGACCGAAGTCGTCTTCGCCTTCGACCGAGGCAGTGATGACTTCATCGTCCTCGGTGACCTCGACCGTGCCTTCGAGTTCCAATTGCTCGAGAACCCGTTCAACTACCAGCCGGATCCGCTCAGCCGGATCGTCCGGCCAGTCTTCTGCGTCTTGCGCTTCGGGAGCCATAAGAGGTTCCAGCTACCGCCGGCGTTTCTTCTTCTTCGGTGGTTGGGGCGGCGGTTTTGCGGCCGCGGCCATCTCCGGAGTCGGGACCACGGGCGCCGGAATGAACTTGTTGACCGCCGCCTGCTGGCCGATCGTCCAGACGTTGGTCGTGATCCAGTAGACCACCAGGCCGGCCGGGAAGGAGATGATGAACGGGATGAAGATGAACGGCAGGACCATCATCAGGATCTTCTGATTGCGGTCACCGGTGGTCGCGGTGATGATGCCCGAGATCAACTGGGTGCCGACGTAGAGGATCATCAGCGTGATCAGAACGGCGCCGACCGCATTCGCCGTGAGGTCGGGGATGAAGAAGAACTTTTCACCGAAGGACGAGACGCCGTCGGTGAGGGGCTTGATGGCGCTGAAGTGGTTGTAGACGTTCGTGGCCTGGTTTGCCGTCAGATCCCCGGCTTGCTTCAGTGCGTTCAGCTTGGGCTCCAGTTGTGCCTGTGTGGCCGAACTCTGAACGGCGTGGAAAGGAACGTCGCCGCAGGACATTTCGTTCTGGCCACACATGTCCTCGCGCATCGGGCCTTTAAGCGTGTAGAAGAGCGTGATGAAGATCGGTAGCTGGGCCAGCAGCGGGATGCAGGAGGCCAGCGGGTTGATCTTGTTCTCCTTGTAGAAGTTCATCATCTCCTGCGAGAGGCGCTGACGATCGTTCTTGTACTTCTCCTGGAGAGCCTTGATCTGAGGCTGGAAGGCCTGTAGGGCGCGCATGCCCTTGAGCTGCTTGTAGGTCAGGGGGATGAGCAGCGCCCTGGTGCAGATGGTGAGCAGCACGATCGCGAAGCCCCACTCGAGACCCATGTCGAAGTGGAAAAACGAGAGGACCGCGTTGGCGGCGTCAATCAGGGGCTGAAGTATGTGTGCTGCTGGGATCAACGCGGTTCTGACTCTCCGTGGTAATCAGCCGGATCCATTGGCCCGACCTTCAAAGTGAATGTTTCCCGCACGGGGTCGAAGCCTCCGTGGCTGAAAGGATTGCAGCGCAGGATGCGCCAGCAGGCGAGAACTGTACCCCGTAGGACACCGAAACGTTCTACCGCCTGCACCGTATAGGTCGAACAACTGGGTTCGTACTTGCACCGGCGGGGCAGCAACGGGGAGAGCCAGCGGCGGTAGGCAAAGACCGGCGCGAGCCAGAGGCGTTTCACGTGGAACGCTTGCCCCGGCTCAGCTCGAGGATCTCGTCGACACATTCGAGTGCCCCGTCGAGTCCGCGCTCCTCGATCACCTCACCCACGCTGGGACGGGCCACCAGGACGAAGTCGTGCTCCGCAGTGTCGCGGTCTACCCGCGTCCAGAAAGCCTCCTTCAGCACCCGTTTGACCCGGTTCCTGGCCACGGCGTCTCCGAGCTTCTTCGAGACCGAGATGCCGAGCCGTACCTCCTCGGGCCCGCCTTCAGCCCGCTCGAAGCTATAGAGCACGAGGTGACGGGTCGCTTTCGACGACCCTTCCTTGTAAACCCGTTTGAAGTCTCCGCTGCGGGAGAGTCGTCGGCGTCTGGGGGACCCAGCGCCGGAGCCCGACATGGTCAGACGGCGAGACGCTTGCGGCCCTTGCGCCGGCGGCGGCGGATGACATCACGGCCACCCTTGGTGCTCATCCGGACGCGAAATCCGTGGGTCTTTGCCCGCTTGCGCTTCTTTGGTTGGTAAGTACGCTTCATCGGATCGGGCAGTATACGGGTCTTTCCGGCAACCGGAAGACCCAAGATCTTTTCTCCGCGATTTGCGGGGGCCTCTCCCCCTCCGGGAACGTCCGGATGTATGGTCGGCGCTCACTGTCACGAGCCTGATCCGAACCGGACATGAACGCCGTACCAAAGTCCCAGACCCCAGATACCAAGCCGTCTCCGGCCGATCAGACCAGATCGATGGAACTGATCTGGGCCGAGGTCCGCCGCCAGCTTTCCGCCAGTCTCCCGGAGCCCACCTACCGGATGTGGCTGGCCCCGGTCAATCCCACCGGACTCCGTGGCAGCACCCTCCACCTCGACGCTCCGGCCTCCGTCACCGCCTGGGTCGAGCGCCGTTACTCGGCGATGATCCTGACCGCCATCGCCGACGCCGATCCCAAGGTAACCGCGATCAGCTTCGCGCCACTCGCCGCCGAGACCCGCCCCGGGCCGGCCTCAAACCAGGCCCCCGGACCCAACCCGACCCACGTCTTCGACCGTTTCGTGATCGGCCCCGGCAACCACCTCGCTCACGCCGCCGCCCTCGCCGTCGCCGAGGCACCGTCGGAGGCTTACAACCCCCTCTTCCTCCACGGCCCTCCCGGGCTTGGCAAGACCCACCTCCTGGGAGCGATCGCCAACTACCTGGAGCAGAACGTGCCCGAGCTGCGCGTCCTCTATACAAACGCGGAGGCTTTCACCGCCGAGTTCGTCGGCTCGCTCAAAGCCGACGGCATCAACTCCTTCAAACGGCGCTACCGCGACATCGATGTCCTCCTGATCGACGACATCCAGTTCATCGCCGGCAAGCCGGCCACTGAAGAAGAGTTCTTCCACACCTTCAACGCCCTCCACGAATCCGGCAGCCAGATCGTCCTTTCCGCTGATCGAACCCCGGCCGAGATCTCAACCCTGGCCGATCGCCTCAGCGATCGCTTCGAATGGGGCCTGACCGTCCCGCTCGACTCGCCGAACCTCGCGACCCGGCTCACCGTCCTGCGTCACCTCGTGACCGAAGCCGGCCTCGAGATCACCGACCAGGAAGCTCTGACCATGCTCGCCCGCCGGATCGAGACCAATCTCCGGCAGCTCCACGGCGCTCTCAATCGCACGATCGCCGAAGCCTCGCTCAACTCCACACCGCTCAGCTCCGACTTGATCGCTCGGGTTTTCCCTTCCCGCGTCACCGATTCAGCGCCGGTCACTCCCGAAGGCATCCGCGAGATCACCGCCCGCCACTTCCTGACCGACACCGAGACCCTGGTCTCCCGTAAACGCGACCAGCGGACGTCTACAGCCCGCCACATCGCGATCTATCTCACCAGGGAGATGACCAACCTCTCGCTGCCCCAGATCGGTGAGCTCTACGGCAGCCGCAACCATTCAACCGTCCTCAACTCAATTGAGGTGATCGAAGCGCGCCTCTCGGTCGATCCCGAGATCACCACCGCTGTGGACACCTTGCGCGCAACTATCCACAGTCAGGCTGACAACACTCGATGAGCCGCCGAACCAGTTGCGACAATCAAGGGCTACCAACTCTCTCTCCACAGCGCAAACCCGACCGCCATGCGGTTTGCCACGGTTTCCCATACCTTCCACAGACCTACCTAATCAATAGAGGTAAGAAGATTTGAAGTTCTCAATCAAGAACTCGGAGCTTTCCGGAAAACTCACTCTGGTTGCCAGGACCGTCGCCACTGGCGGTGGCACCCCTGCCCTGGGTGGAATCCTCATGGAGAGTGAGGAGGGACGCCTGTCGTTCAGCTCGACCGACGGCAACCTCAGTCTGCGTGTCCCGGTCCATGTCGAGGGAACGATCGAAGGTGACGGCAAGGTCCTGATCCCCGGCCGGCTCTTCTCCGATATCTCCCGCCTGCTCGGTTCCGGCCAGTCTGAAATCGAATACCGCCAGGCCGAGCGTGACGTGGCGATCACCTCGGGCAGCTCCAACTTCCACATACGTACTCTTGCCAGCGACGACTTCCCGCCGCTGCCCCAAGCCGGCGAGCACACGATCTCGCTCGGCCGTGACTCGCTGCTGTCGACGATCGACCTGGTGGCCCGCGCGGCCTCACGTGACGACATGCGCCCGGTCCTGACCAGCGTGCAGGTGCTGGCAACGGGCGACGAGATGACCATGGTCGCCACAGATTCGTACCGGCTGGCAGTCAAGCAGACCAAACTGAAGGAACCGGTCGCAGTCGATCTCGACAAAAACATCCCGGCCCAGGCCCTGAAGGAACTCTCCCGGCTGCTCTCCTCGAGCGAGACCGAATCGATCAAGCTCACCGTCACCGACCGCGTGGTCATCTTCGTGGTAGACGGAGCGGTGCTGTCGACGACAACGGTCGATGGTCAGTTCCCGAAGTACCAGCAGCTCTTCCCGGAGACGTACGAGCACGACGTGCGCCTGCCGCGGACCGAACTGCTCGAATCGGTCAAGCGGGTCAGTCAGATGGCCCAGAAGAACCGGCCGCTGAAGGTGACCCTGTCACCGGGAGAGATCACGATCTCCGCCGACACACCCGACCTCGGCGACGCCGAAGAGAAACTGCCTGCGAACTTCGACGGGGAGGAGCTGAGCATCGGCTTCAACCACGAGTTCTTCCGTGACGGGATCGAGGCGATCCAGGGCGACGAAGTGTTGCTGCGGCTCATTTCCCCGCTGCGGCCCGGGCTGCTCCAACCGGTCGACGGTGACGACTACCGTTACCTCGTCATGCCGATCCGGCTGAACGAGTAGGCGCCATGCGCGTGGCTTCGGTCGCGGCCGACAGCCTGCGGTCGCTGGACACAGCCGAACTTACCCTCGACCCGCACCTGACCGCGATCGTCGGCCCGAACGGCGCCGGTAAGACCAACCTGGTCGAGGCGATCTACTTCGGGTTGACCGGCCGGTCCTTCAGGACAGCTGACAAGCGGGACCTGATCCCGTTCGGATCGACCTACGCGCGCTGCCGCATATCGGTCAGCGACGACCGTGGCATCGAGCACGAGTTCATGTCGGCGACGAGTCGGGCCGAAGGTTCGCGGTTCGCGATGGACGGTGCCGCGATCGAACGTGCCGACGCCGCCGGATTCCGGCCGATGGTCACGGTTTTCTCCCCGGACCGGCTGGAGCTGGTCAAAGGACCACCGGCCTTACGCCGCGCCCACCTCGATTCCTACATCGCCGCACGCTGGCCTTCACGTGGTGATCTGCGCAAGAAATTCGGCCGTGCACTGGCCCAGCGGAACGCCTTGATCAACCGGATCCAGTCCGGAGCCGCGGGCCGCGACCAGGTGCCGGCCTGGGACCAGCAGGTGGCCGAATCAGGCGCGGCGCTCAGCGCGGTCCGGTCCGAGGCGGTCACCGAGCTGGCCGGCTTCTTCCCCGACCTGGCCGGTGAGCTCGGCCTGGTGGGGGAGAGCTCGATCGAATACCGGGCGGGCTCCTCAACCGACGCCGCCGCGATCCGCGCCGGCCTCGAGGAGCGGATCGAGAACGACATCCGCCTCGGCCGGACCTCATGGGGCCCGCACCACGACGAGATCCGGCTTGACTTCAACGGCCGCCAGCTTCGCCGGTTTGGTTCCCAGGGGCAACAGCGCCTCGGCCTGCTGACCCTGCTCTTCGCCGAGCGGAACGCCTTGCTGGCCGGAGGCGCACCGCCCCCGCTGATGCTGCTCGACGACGTGATGTCCGAGCTCGACGGCGAGCGGCGCGACCGCCTGGTGTCGCAGCTGCTCGAGGGTGGCGGGCAGAGCGTGATCACCGCCGCCGAAAGCGAACTGATTCCGGCGCGCGACGACCTGCGGAAGATCGAGTTCTCGGAAATCGTGGCCGCGGGCGACCCCGGCCCGGGCGGCGACGCGGACCCCGGTAACTCGCCGGCCGCCGACACCCCCGCCGAAGAGCAGGAGGAGCCGTGAGGGACGAGCGAGGACGCAGCACGAGGCCGAAGCCGATCGGTGCCACCCTCGGCCGGGCCCTCGACCCGGTCGCGCCGATGACGCCGCTGGCCGAACTCCAGCGCATCTGGCCGTCGGTGGTCGGCCCGGGGATCGCGGCCGTGACGAAGGTGTCAAAAGAGCGTGACGGAACCGTGACAATCGAGTGCGAGAGCACCGTCTGGGCCGCCGAATTGGAGATGATGGGACCCCAGTTCCGGGAAAAATTGCGTCCGCTCATGGGCGACCAGACCCCCGAAAAACTGCGTTTTCGGGCCTGACCCGGCCCGGATACCACACAGTGGTTTCCGTAACTCTACAAAAAGTGCCTGTTTGCAGGACTTTTTAAGTTCAGGGAGGGGAGTCGATCCGGCGGCGACTGGTATAATTGGTGCTTGATTCGCGGCAACACCCGGCTCGCAATTTAAGTCGCTGAGCCGAGCCGTATGGTGGCCGCAACAGATTTCCTGAAAGGTAGTAATTGGCTGATAACAAGAGCAGGTCGGACGCCTCATACGGCGCCAAGGACATCACGGTCCTCGAGGGCCTCGAGGCCGTGCGCAAGCGTCCCGGCATGTACATCGGCTCGACCGGCCCTCGCGGGCTGCACCACCTCGTCTACGAAGTGGTAGACAACTCGGTCGACGAAGCCCTCGCGGGCCACTGCGACGCGGTGACCGTGGTCATCCACCCGGACAACCGGGTGAGCGTCACCGACGACGGCCGTGGCATCCCGGTCGGCATCATGGAGAAGGAGCAGCGCCCCGCGGCCGAGGTCGTTCTCACCGTCCTCCACGCCGGCGGCAAGTTCGGTGACGGCGGCGGTTACAAGGTCTCCGGCGGACTTCACGGCGTCGGCGTCTCCGTGGTCAACGCCCTTTCCGAAGAACTTCACCTGAAGATCAAGGTCGACGGTTTCGTCTGGGACCAGGATTACGTGCGCGGCCAGCCCCAGGGCGACCTGGCCAAGGGCGAGCCGACCAAGGAGCACGGCACCGAGATCTCCTTCCTCGCCGACAGCGAGATCTTCGAAGAGGTCGACTACGACTTCACGACACTGGCCGACCGTTTGCGTGAGACCGCCTTCCTGACCCGCAGCCTGAGGATCGAGCTCGACGACCAGCGCGCCGATGGCGACTCGGTCTCCTTCAAGTACGACGGCGGCATCGAAGACTTCGTGCGTTACCTCAACGAGAACAAAGAGGCGATGCACGACAAGGTCGTCTACTTCGAGGGCGACGAGGACGAAGGCGCGGTTGAAGTCGCGATGCAGTGGAACGGGTCCTACCAGGAGTCGATCTTCAGCTTCGCCAACAACATCAACACGCACGAGGGCGGCACCCACATGTCCGGGTTCCGTTCGGCCCTGACCAGGACCCTCAACGTCTACGCCCGCGGCAAGGGGATCCTCAAGGAGAAGGACGACAACCTCGCCGGCGAGGACGTCCGCGAAGGCCTGACCGCGGTCATCTCGGTCAAGCTTCACGATCCGCAGTTCGAAGGCCAGACCAAGACCAAGCTCGGTAACCAGGAGATCCGCGGCCTGGTCGAAGAGACGGTCAACCGCAAGCTGGCCGAGTTCCTCGAGGAGAACCCGGGCGAGGCCCGCCGCATCATCACCAAGGCGGTCGAAGCCTCCCGCGCCCGCATGGCGGCCCGCAAGGCCCGCGACCTGACCCGCCGCAAGTCGGCGCTCGAAAACTCGACCCTGCCGGGCAAGCTGGCTGACTGCACGGTCCGCGATCCGTCGCTCGCTGAGATCTTCGTGGTCGAGGGCGACTCGGCCGGCGGTTCGGCCAAGCAGGCTCGCGACCGCTCGACCCAGGCGGTGCTACCGCTGCGCGGCAAGATCATCAACGTCGAAAAGAGCCGGATCGACAAGGTCCTCGCCAACAACGAGATCCAGGCGATGATCACTGCGATCGGCACCGGCATCCACGACGAGTTCAACCTCGAAGAGGCCCGGTACCACAAGATCATCATGGCGACCGACGCCGACGTGGACGGGGCTCACATCCGCACCTTGATCCTGACCTTCCTTTACCGTCAGATGCAGCCGCTGATCGATGCCGGTTTCGTCTACATCGCCAAGCCACCGCTCTACAAGGTCAAGCGCGGCAATCAGGAGACTTACCTCGACAAGGAATCGGAGCTCGAAGAATTGCTGCTGCGGGACCGGCTCGAAGACTTCGAGGTGATCGATTCCGAGGGCAAGGTCCTGAAGCTGACCAAGGATCGCTGGCAGCGGTACACCCGTCAGTCGAAGGAGTACGAAGGCTGGTCAACCGCACTCCAGGCCGAGTTCGGCAACGACGTGATCCGTTTCGTCGCCGAGTCGAAGATCCTCGACGAAGCCGTGATCTCGATCGACGAGGTGCGCAAGGTCCTGAACGCCCCCGACACTGACGAAGACGTGTTTCGCACCGAGATCCTCTCCAAGTCCGGCGAAGACACAATCGTCAAGGCGGTCCACCAGAAGTCGGGGCTCGCTCGCAACCACACGTTGCCAGAGCGTCTCTTCGAAGGCAATGAATACCGCCGGTTCGCCGAGGTCCACGCCCAGCTGCTCTCGACTTTCGGCCGGCCTCCCTTCCGGGTGACCCTGAAGGACCGGGCCGAAGAGGCCCATGGCTTCGGCGACCTGCACCGGGCGGTGCTCGACCTGGCCAAGCACGGTGTCCAGCTGACCCGATTCAAGGGTCTGGGCGAGATGAACGCCGACCAGTTGCGTGAAACGACCATGGATCCCGCGAGCCGCACGCTCCAGCGCGTGACCCTCGAAGACGCGACCGCCGCCGATCAGATCTTCTCGATGCTGATGGGTGACCAGGTCTCGCCGCGCCGCGACTTCATCGAGACGTACGCCAAGGAGGCCAGCAACATTGATGTCTGATTCGCCTGAAAGCCCGAACCGGTCGACCTGGAGCGATGCCTGATGGCGCTCGACGCCCTGACCGGCCACATCGAGGAGCGCGAGCTCGAGCTCGAGATGCGCTCGTCCTACATCGATTACGCGATGAGCGTGATCGTCGGCCGCGCCCTGCCCGACGTGCGCGACGGGCTGAAGCCCGTCCATCGCCGCGTGCTCTACGCGATGCACGACCTCGGCCTCCAGCCGAACCGTCCGTACCGTAAGAGCGCCACGATCGTCGGCGAAGTCATGGGCAAGTACCACCCCCACGGCGACGCTTCGATCTACGACACGCTGGTCCGCATGGCGCAGGAGTTCTCTCTGCGCTACCCGCTGGCCGACGGTCAAGGCAACTTCGGCTCGATCGACGACGACTCGGCCGCCGCCATGCGGTACACCGAGGCCCGCCTGACGCGCCTCGCCACCGAGATGCTGCGCGACATCGATTCGGACACGGTCGAGTTCGGCCCGAACTACGACGAGTCCCAGCGCGAGCCGCTGGTGTTGCCGTCGCGTTTCCCCAACCTGCTGGTCAACGGCGCCTCCGGCATCGCGGTCGGCATGGCGACCAACATCCCGCCGCACAACCTGCCGGAGGTTGCCGGGGCAGTGGCCGCCTACATCGACAACCCGGAGATCAACCTCGAAGGGCTGATGGAACACGTCAAGGGACCGGACTTCCCGGGCGGCGGCATTATGGACCCGAGCAACATCCGCGAGGCCTACGCCACCGGCCGCGGCAGCGTCCGGGTTCGCGGCAAGGTGCATTCGGAGCCGCTCAAGGGCGGCAAGGACGCGTTGATCGTCACCGAGCTGCCTTACACGGTCAAGAAGGGCGGCGAGGCCGGCTTCATCGTCAAGATCGCCACGCTGGTCCGTGACAAGAAGCTCGAAGGGATCTCCGACCTGCGCGACGAGACCGATCGCACCGGCATGCGTGTCGTGATCGAACTCAAGCGCGGCGCGATGCCGAGCGTCGTGCTCAACAACCTTTACAAGAAGACCCAGCTGCAGAACTCGTTCGGCATGAACATGGTTTCTCTGGTCGAGGGCGTGCCCAAGACGCTTGGTCTGAAGGACATGATCAAGTACTACGTCGAGCACCAGCGCGAAGTGGTGACCAGGCGCACCCAGTTCAAGCTGCGCCGGGCAGAGGCCAGGGCCCACATCCTCGAAGGCCTGCTGATCGCGCTCGACAACCTCGATGCCGTGATCAAGCTGATCCGCTCGTCCCCGGACCCGGACACGGCCCGCGACGGCCTGATCGAAGAGTTCGAGCTGACCCGCGAACAGGCCCAGGCCATCCTCGACATGCGCCTCCAGCGCCTGACCGCGCTCGAGTCGGACAAGATCCGGGCCGAGCACGCCGAACTGATGGAGCTGATCACTGAGCTCCGCGCGATACTCGGGGACGAGAACCGCATCTACGCGATCGTAAGAGAGGAGTTGCTGGAAATCACCGAGAAGCACGGCGATGAGCGCCGCACGGATATCCAGCACTTCGGCGGCGACGTCAACGTCGAGGACACGATCGCCGAGCAGCAGATGGTCGTCTCGCTGACCAAGTCCGGCTACGTCAAGCGCATTTCGCCCGACTCGTACCGCCAGCAGCATCGCGGCGGCGTCGGCGTCACCGGCATGAACCTGAAGGAAGGCGACTACATCGAGCACCTGCGCATCTGCTCGACGCACGACTACCTGCTCTTCTTCAGCAACCTCGGCAAGATCTACCGCAAGAAGGTCTACGAACTGCCGGAAGGCCTGCGCACCGCCCGCGGCAGCGCCCTGGTCAACCTGTTGCCGCTGGTCGAAGGCGAGGCGATCATGGACGTGATCCCGACCCGCGACTTCAAGGAGAACAAGTACCTCGTCTTCGCGACGGCCGACGGTCAGATCAAGAAGACCGAATTCATCGACTACAACACGCGGATCGAAGCCGACGGCATCATCGCGATCAAGATCCGTGAGGGTGACTCGCTGGTCGGCGTCCAATTGACCTCCGGCGAGGACGACCTGCTGATGGTCTCGAAGTCGGGACACGCTTCACGGTTCAACGAGGACCAGACCCGGCCGATGGGCCGCGGCACCAGTGGTGTTCGCGGCATGAACGTCAGCCAGAAGGGCAACCGCGTACTGGCGCTTGCGGTCGCCCGCGACGACGCCGAGCTGCTGGTCGTGACCGAGAACGGCTTCGGCAAGCGGACCGACATCTCCGAGTACCCGGTGAAGAACCGCGGGACCAAGGGGGTACTGACCGCGAAGCTGACCGAGGCCAAAGGCGGCCTCGCCGGAGCACTCATCGTGCGGGAGCACCAGGAGCTGCTCTTCATCACCGAGAACGGCATGGTCCAGCGGACCACGGTCTCCGGGATCCGGAAGACCGGTCGCGCGACCCAGGGCGTCAAGGCGATGAACGTGCGCGACGGCGACCACATCAGCGCCGTCGCCCTGGTCGTCGAGTCGGCCAACCCGGTGCCCGGCGAAGACGACATGGAGCAGGACGAGCTCAGCCCGATCGAGCCCGGCGATGATCCCGCGACCGAAGTCGCCGAAGACACCGGCGCCGAAGCCGGTGAGGCGGAAGCGGTCGAAGGAGGTTCTGAAGAGCCGGTCGAAGAAGTTCCCGAGCTGCCCGAAGAAGAAGCAGCCGACGTCGCCGAAGGCGAAACCGAAGACGAGTGAGTTCAGGCTGAGTCGGTGGGTGATCCCGGGTAGGACCCGAGGACCCTCACCGATTCAGCCTTGCTTTCCAGGCAAGAGCCCCCACCATGACCAGCGTTGCCAGCAGCACTTGAAGTGATTGGTCGGCGAACAAATCAGCCCACGATCCCCTGGATGATCAGTCCATGGGCGTGGTCGAGGTGACTCCGGATCAATCCCCCGGCGCCGACGGCGTCTCCATCCCGCAGCAGCGCGACCAGACTGCGGTGGTCTTCGACGAAACGTCTGCGGTCTTCGAGATCACCGACCGCGAACGAGGTCAGGCCGTGAGACCGGCCGCGGAAGCTCCTCATCAACGAGACCAGGGTGCGGTTCCTCGAAGCCTCGAGGATAGTCCCGTGAATCTCGGCGTTGATCTCCGCCAATCGCTCGGTGCGCGGTCGGCCCAGCGCTTCGAAGTCTTCGCTGACAAGCTCGTCCAAGCGAGCCAGCTCGGCATCGGAGATGCGGGTCGCTGCGCGCCTGACCGCGTAGTCCTCGATCTTCACCCGGACCACGAAGAGCTGCTCGACCATCTCCGCGGTCGGCAACTCGATCACGAGCCGACCGTTGTCGTCGCGGGTAAGGTAGCCCTCGAGCTCGCATCGGCGTAATGCCTCCCGCACGGGTGTACGGCTGACTCCGAGCATCTCCGCCAAATCCGCTTCGACGATGCTCGACCCCGGGGCCAGCCGCTGGTCCATGATCGCCGACCTGAGCTCGACGTAGACGCGGTCGGCCAGCGAGACGTCGCTCACGCTCCAACTTTCGCTGGTAGCTGAGCGAGCAGCTCGGTCAGCCGCCGCCGAACGCTCTCGATATGTCGGCTCATCGCACGCTCCGCCGCCTCGGGGTCGCCTTGCTCGAGCGCCGAGACGATCTCGTCGTGGTCGGGGCGCGGAAGACCGTTACCGGTGGAGGAGCCCTCGAGCCAGACTTCGTCTAGTCCGGCGAGGTCGCTCAGGTCGCCGATCAACGAGGGCAGTGATCCGTCGTTCGAAGCCGCGGCGATCGCGCGGTGGAACTCCGCTTCCTCGACCGGATTCTCCGGCTTCAAATTCGCGCGCAGTCCGGCGATCAGTTCCGCCCGGACGTCGGCGTCCAGTACCGCGGCGCGCGCCGCGGCGCGTGGCTCAAGCAGCAGCCTAAGCTCGCAATGCTCATTGACGCCCCGGATGGTGGTACGCCGGCGGCTGTATCCGCCGGGATGGGCGGCTTCGATCAGGCCGACCATCGCCAGGCGGTGGAGGGCGTCGCGGACGGGGGTCCGGCTCACCGAAAGCGCCTTCGCGAGGTCGTCTTCGCTGAAGCGTCCGTCGGTTATGTCACCGCCGCTGAGCAGGGCGAACCTGATCTCGTCGTAAGCCTTCTGGGCCAGTCGAACCGGTCGCTCGACCGGACTAAACGGTTCGGACGCGTCGTCTCCGGGACCATCGGACGACTCATTCATCGCATCACCATGGCTCGATCATATTGCAGTACCCGGTATACAGCAACAACATATTTCACAACAACTCGGCCTGATTACTTGAAAAGTGACCCAATACTTGTATACGGTATGCCGGGTACCCGATTCCGTTCCGACGAGAGGTGAACATAGCATCGCTGCTTTTCACGAATTGTTACCTGGTAACCGTCGATGCCGACCGCAGGGTCATAGAGCGCGGCTGGATTGCGATCGAGGATGACCTGATCACCGGGATCGGAGCGATGGACGAGCTCGGCGAACGGCGTGCCCGAGAGACGATCGACATGGGTGGCAAGATGGTTCTGCCCGGCTTCGTGAACGGCCACAATCACCATTGGGGCAGCCTTTTCAAGAACACCGGCGAAGGACTGCTGCTGGAGGACTGGCTCGACGAGGTGACCTTGCCGCTGATGGCCCAGCTCAGCAACGAGGACCTTGAGGTCGCCGGCTACCTCGGAGCGCTCGAGCAGATCCGCACCGGCACGACCTGCTCACTGAATCACGTGGTCAACATCAACGACCCCGAATCGATCAAGTCGATGGTCGACCCGGTGGTCGAAGTCGGCATCCGCCAACTGGTGACCAAAGAACTACGCCAGACTCCTGATCCGCCCTTCTCCACGAGCTATGAGGCCCATCCTCACGTTCGGAACACGGACGAAGAACTGGCCATGGCTGAGGAGGTCATCGACCGGTTCAACGGGCAGGGAGGCCTGATCCACATGGGCCTCGCGATCGAGACCGGTGCGAACTGGATGCTCCACAACGCTACCTCGGACGAGATGATCCTGGCCGGGGTCGAGCTCGCGCGCGACCGCAACCTGAAGATCAGCAACCACTGTTCCGCCGGCACCCCGTGGCTCTCGATCAAGGAATTCGAGCAACAGACCGGGGGCGGCGACGTCGACTATCTCGCCAAGATCGGCGCCCTGGCCGAAAACTGGGTATTCATTCACGTGCTTCATCTCAAGGGCCGCGAGCTCGACCACATAGCCCGCTGTGGAGCCTCGGTCGTGACCAATCCGGTCAGCAACGCCTACAGCTGCGACGGCATCCCACCAATGCGACAGTTGATGGAAGGTGACTTCAACGTCGGTCTCGGAACCGATGGCACTTACGTTAACTGCTCCCCCGACATGGTCGAGCAGATGAAGTTCGCCGCTCTGATTGGCAATGTCACCCATTACGACCCGACCCTGATGAGTGCGGAAACGGTGATTGAGATGGCGACGATCGGCAGTGCCACGGCGATGGGACTCGACCACCTGATCGGCTCGCTCGAGGTCGGCAAAAAAGCCGACCTCGTCGCATTCGACTTGAACAAAGCGCATTCTACCGTCGGCAACCGGCCGGTTGCCACCCTGGTCTTTTCAGCCCACGGAACTGATGTCGACACCGTCGTCGTCAACGGAGAGCTCGTGCTCCGGGGTGGGGATCTCGTGACTTTCCCCGACGAGCAAGAAGTGCTGGACGAGGCAAACGCGAGAGCGCACGCCGCAATCAAACGAGCCGGGCTAGACGAGCGTGTCTTCGTCCCCTGGCGCAAATAGAGGAGCAACAATGATGAACAAGAAAACATTGTCAGTCACCCTGCTGGCACTTCTGGTGGTCGCCTTCATGGCCGGCTGCGGCGGGGACGACTCCAGCGACAGCGGCTCAGGCTCAGGCGATTCCGGCGACTTCAAGGTCGCGATGCTGACTCCCGGACCGACCTCGGACCAGGGTTACAACGCCGATGCCCAGCGTTCGGCCGACGAAATCGAGAAGCAGACCGGAGCCCAGGTCGAACTGACCGAATCCGTTCCGGTTGCCAATCAGACCGACATCTACCGGCAGTTTGCGAGTCAGGGATACAACCTCGTGATCGGCTGGGGCGGCCAGTTCACTGATGGCGCCGTGGCGGCCGCCGATGAGTTCCCGGACACCCAGTTCCTCGTCGCCAACAGCAACGTCGGCAACGACAAGAACCTCTCGTCGATGGATACCGCGATCGAGCAGTGGCAGTTCTTCGCCGGCTACGTCGCCGCGAAGCTCTCGAAGACTGGAACTGTCGGCTGGATCGGCGGGCAGTGCTTCCCGGCGACCGCGGCGAACCTCCACGGCACCGAAGAGGGCGCCAAGTACGCGGACCCTCAGGTCAAGTTCCTCTCGAAGTTCACCAACGACTTCGAGGATCCGACCAAAGCGGAGTCCGCGGCTACGGCGATGATCGACCAGGGCGCCGGAGCGATTACCGGCAACCTGAACAGTGGCTGGCCCGGCGTCTACGCGGCGGCCAAGACGAATGATGTTCCACTGGTCACCGAGTGGATCGATAATTCGGACCAGGCACCGGAAGTCATCGCTTCCTCTCTGCTCAAGTCCCAGGCGAAGTTCGTGGCCCAGCTCGCCAAGGAGGCCCAGGACGGCAAGCTCAAGGGTGAGTTCCACAAGTTCAAGCTGCCCGAGGACTGGGGCCCGATCGTGACCGAGACTGACCTGATGCCGAAGGGACTCTACGACGAGGTCCTCAAGCTCCAGGACAAGGTCGCGAGCGGCGAGATCAAGGTCAAGCACGACGAGACCTGCCCGCAGTAACGGGAGCAGCCTCTACGGATGAACACTGCGACGACCCCCGAAGCCCCGCCGATACTCGTCCTCGACGAGATCACCAAGGCCTACCCGGGGGTCGTCGCAAATGACCGGGTAAAGATCGACCTGAAGGAGGGAGAGATCCACGCCATCGTCGGAGAGAACGGTGCCGGCAAGACGACACTTGTCGGCACCCTCTTCGGCCTCAACAGGCCAGATTCGGGACGGATCCTCCTCGACGGCGAGCCGATCGAGGTCACCAGCCCACGCACCGCGCTGGAGAACGGCTTCGGCTACGTCCAGCAGCATTTCTCACTGATCCCCACTCTCACCGTGGCCGAGAACGTCGTGCTCGCCCTGCGCGGCAGTGACCAGGCAATCGGTCTCGCCCAGGGGGCTGCCCGGGTCGAAGAGCTCGGCGAGCGCCTCGGACTCAATCTCGATCCTGGGGCCGTGATCGAGGAACTGACAGTGGGTGAACAGCAGCGGGCCGAACTGCTCAAGGCACTGGCCCGCGAGACCCGCATTCTCGCCCTCGACGAGCCGAACGCGCTGCTTACCCCACAGGAATGGCTCGGACTCGAGGGCGTGCTCAGGCGTCTCGCCGAGTCGGGCGTCGGACTCTTCTTGATCAGCCACAAGCTCGACGAGGTGGTCCGCCTGGCCGATCGCATCAGCGTTATGCGGCGCGGCAAGCTGGTCGCGACCCTCGTTGCCGGTGAGACGAACGTCGAAGATCTCGCCCGGCTGATGGTCGGCGATCTCGATTTCACCCAGCCGTCGGGTGCCCGCGAGGCGGGCAGATCGACGCAGGAAGTGAAGCTCGAGGTCAAAGACCTCTGCGTGCGTGGAGACCGCGGCGAGCAGGCGGTGACCGACGTGAGCTTCGTGGCCCGGGCCGGGGAGATCCTCGGGATCGCCGGGGTCGAGGGTAGCGGGCAGGTTGAGTTGACCGAATCGTTGAGCGGTGCCCGGCGGGGTCTTTCCGGGAGCGTGATCCTCGGCGGTGAGGAGATCGGCTCCGAAGATGTCAAGCGGCGGATGGACCGGGGCATCGGGCACGTGCCCGCCGACCGTCGCAGCAGCGGCCTGGTCGGAACGCTCTCGGTCGCCGAAAACATCGTGCTGCCGATCGTTTCGTCGGCCCCGTTCAGCCGCGGAGGCCTGAAACGCAACTCGGAGATCCGGCGGCACGCGATCGATCTGATCGAGCGCTTCGATATCCGGGTCTCCGGACCCGACGTGCTCACCGACAAGCTCTCCGGTGGCAACCAGCAGAAGGTCATCCTGGCCCGGGAGCTCTCCCGGCCGATCGAAGCCTTGATCTGCTGCTACCCGACCTGGGGCCTCGATCTCGCTTCGGTCGCCTCGGTCCAGCGTCAGATCCTCGAACTCCGGGACCAAGGGGCGGCGATCATCTACGCCTCGGTTGAGCTCGACGAGCTGCTGGCGATCACCGACCGGATCCTGGTGCTCCACCGGGGACGCGCGGCGGGCGAAGTCGTGACCGCCGAGACCTCGGCCGAACAACTCGGGCTGCTGATGGGCGGGCAGGCGGCATGATCACCTCCTGGCTGACGCGATCCCGCGGCATAGTCTTCGCGATCGTGGTTCCGATCGGGGCCGTCGTGCTTTCGCTGATCACGACCGCGGGCATCCTGCTGATCGTCGGCAGTGACCCGATCGAGGCTTACGGCAACATGTTCGATGCTGCGTTCAGCAGTCCATACGCGATCAGCGGCACCCTCGAGAAATCGGTGCCGAGGCTGCTGCCGGCGCTGGGGATTGCGATCGCGATCCGGGCCGGCCTCTGGAACATCGGTGCTGAGGGTCAGATCTACCTCGGCGCGATCGCCGCGACCGGGGTGACGATCTGGTTCCCGGGACTCGGCGCCCTCGGCATCATCCTGGCCATCCTGGCGGCGATTTTCGCCGGCGGGCTGTGGGGTGCGATCCCTGGCGTGCTCAAAGCGAAGAAAGGCATCAACGAAGTGATCACTTCGTTGATGCTCGTCTACATCGCGGTCCTGCTGGCGAGCTATCTGATCTCCGGGCCGTGGTCGACTCCGGGCGCCACCTTCCCGGCGACCGATCCGGTCCCGAGCGGAGAGCGGCTGCCGATCATCTGGAGCAATACGTTGCTCAACGCGGGCTTTCTGATCGCGGTAGCCGGGATCGGCCTCGCCTGGCTGATCGTCAGCCGGACCACCCTGGGCCTGCGCCTGCGGGCGATCGGCGGCAACATCAAAGCCTCATCGATGGCGGGGATCAGTGTCGGCCGGACGATCGTGATCGCGATGGTGATCAGCGGCGCGTTCTCCGGCATCACCGGCGCGATCGAGATCCTCGGGGTAAGGGGTCGGCTGATTGAGGGCTTCTCGCCCGGATACGGTTTCGAAGCGATCGCGATCGCGCTGTTGGGTGGGCTAAATCCGCTGGGGATCGCCGCCGTCTCGCTGCTGTTCGGCGCGCTCGACGCGGGCGCCGCCGGTCTGCAGACGACCGGTGGCGATGTCCCCTCGTCGATCGTCCAAGTGACCGAGGCCCTGGCCGTCATGTACGTGATGATCGCGCTCGGAGCACGGACCATCCTCATCCGGCGGCATCGCGCCCGTGAGGCCCTCGCCGAGCGGCTTGAGGCACCGGCCGGCGAACCCGAACCAGGGGAAGGATCGACCTGATGGGCTCTCACAGTTTCATCACCCTGCTGCTGGTCTCCGCCGTCGCCGTTGGCACGCCGCTGCTCTTCGCCGCGCTCGGTGAACTGATCTCCGAGATCAGTGGTGTCATCAACATCCAGCTCGAAGGGATGATGCTCTGCGGAGCCTTCTTCGGTGTGCTCGGCGCCTACTGGACCGGCGGCATCCTCGGTGGCTTCATCTGCGCCGCCCTCGGTGGGGCGCTGCTCGCACTGCTCCACGGGGTGCTCTGCTTCGTCTTCCGCGCGAACCAGGTTGTCAGCGGGGTGATTCTCAACATCTTCGCGCTCGGGGTCACCTCCTTCCTGCTTTCGACCGTGCTCGCCTCGAGGGTGAGCAAGGGCATCACTCATCTCAACCGGATCGAGATCCCCGGGCTCTCGTCGATCCCGGTGATCGGCCCGTCCTTCTTCAATCAGGACATCATGGTTTACGTCGGCCTGCTGCTCGTGCCGGTGATCTGGTGGATGCTCACCCGGACCCGGATCGGACTGGTGCTCAAAGCGGCAGGAGAGCGGCCGGATGCCGCCGAGTCCATGGGCATCAATATCGCCCTCACCCGCTGGCTGGCCCTGATCACCTGTGGCTGCCTTGCCGGGATCGGCGGCGGCCAGCTGGCGATGGCCGGGATTGGCTACTTCACCGAGAACATGACCGCCGGGGTCGGCTTCATCGCCCTGGCCGCGGTGATCTTCGGCCGCTGGCGCGCCTTCGGTGTGCTCGGAGCGGTCCTGATCTTCGCGACCGCCGACGCGTTCCAGATCCGGGCCGACTCGATTGGCATCGACATCCCGTACCAGTTCCTGGCGATGTTGCCCTACCTGATCACCCTACTTGCGCTGGCCGGCCTGCTCAAACGCATGCGTCCGCCGGCCGCCCTTGCAACGAACTACCACCCTCAGGACTGAGGAAAGGACAAATGGAAACCACCCACGCCCGAGAAGCGATCGAACAGCTCGCCAAGCGACCTGCCGTCGTCACCATCGACCTCCACCGCGGACACCTCGACCCCGAGGTGGCGACTTTGCCACTGCCGGCCGAAGCCTCGGCCGCGCTGATGGAACGCACCGTGCCCTTGCTCGACCGTTTCCGTGCCGCCGGAGTGCCGATCATCCATGTGATCACCTCCTATCGCGATCGCGGTGAGATTCTGAGCAACCCCTACTGGCGTTTCCAGTCTGCGCTCGAGAACAGCCCCCGGAGCGCGATCGCCGAGCACAACCTCGATCACCTTCCGGGCATCGAATTGATGCCCGGCATCCAGGGAGAGGGTGACGCCGTGGTCACCACCAAGAAGCGTTACGACTGCCTGCTCGGCACCGATCTCGAGATAACCCTCGAATCCCGCGGCATCGACTCACTGCTGATCTTCGGGGTCAATACGAACTCCTGCGTGATCGCGACGACGATCGCGGCCTCGGTTCGGGATTACGCTGTCTTCGTCGTCGAAGAGGGCGTGGACACGATGCTGGGCGACCAGCTCCACGACGCGGCTTCGGCCGTGATCGGCGCCTCCTTCGGCTGGATGGTCGAAGGTGAGACCGCCCTGAGCGTGCTCGAAAGCGTTCCCGCCGCCGGCTAGGCGGCGCTCTCGGAGCCGGCTTCGGTCGCTTCGATCGCCTCGAGCGTTGCCAGCATGTGGCGGCGGCTCAGGGCGATCGCTGCGTCCACATCCCGGGCCCGGTAGGCCTCCAGGATCTCGATGTGATCCTGGTTGGCCCGGGCCATCTGGCCCGGGCTGGCCTTCAGCGACCACGCGACCTGGATCGCCGAAGCGTTCCGAAGTCCGACGATGATGCCGTTGAGCCGTGGTTGCTTGGTCTTATCGGACAAGAGTCCGTGGAACCGGCCGTTCATCTCGATCCACTCGCCGGGATCGTCGATCGCTTTCATCTGCTCGATCAGCTCCCCGGCCAGGTCCAGATTTGTCTCCGGCACCGATTCGGCCGCCTTGCGGATCGCGAGCGGTTCAAGGGTCAGTCGCAGTTCGTAGATCTCCCGCGCCTCCTCGAGCGTCGGGGTGTGGACCACCGAGCTGCGGTAGGAGTCGAAGTCGATCAGACCTTCGCTGGCCAAATCCCGGATCGCTTCGCGAATCGGAGTCTTGCTCACCCCGAGCAGGACACTGAGGTCGGCCTGAACCAGCGGCGTACCGGAGGGGAGGTCGCCGCTGAGGATCGCCTTGCGCAACGTTTCGAGCACCGATGCGTGAGTCGTCTGCCGCAGCACTCCTTCAAGCGGCGGCATCGAACCGGTTCCTATTCGGGGAAGCTTCTCGGGGGATTTGGCGATGAGTTTCTCCTTCTGGACGGACTGAAAAACGGGGTGGCGGCAGTTTATCCCCGCTTCGCGCGGATTCAGGCACCGGCACCGGGCAGGAACCTGCCGCGGAAAGGCGCCGAGGGAGACCGGCCGCCTTCGGCGATGAGCTCGCCGCGCAGCACGGTCTTCACGATACGGCCCCGCAGACGGCGGCCGGTGTAGGGGCTCCAACCGGCCTTGGAGACCACGTCCGAATCCTCGACTTGCCACGAGCCTTCGGGGTCGAGCAGGGCAAGGTCGGCGTCGAAGCCGGGCTCGATGCGCCCTTTGGCCGCCAGACCATAGACCCGGGCCGGCGCGTCGCAGTAGGCCTCGGCGACCCGCTCGAGCGAGGTCCGGCCGGAGAGGGCCGCGTGAATCATCACGGCATAGGTCGTATCGATTCCGGGCAGTCCGAAATGCACATCCCAGAGGTCGCCGTCACGCTTCTGGGCGGCGGTCGCCGGGGCATGGTCGGAGGAGAGATGATGGATCGAGCAGTCGTTGAAGAGCTCCCACATCCGGGTCTCCTCCGCGTCCGATCGCAGCCGGGCCGGCGGCGTGAACTTGCGGAAAGCCCCTTTGTCCAGGACTTCGTCCTCCCGCAGGTAGAGGTACTGGGGACAGCTCTCCGCGACCACCGGCGAACCGAGATTGCGTTCGCGCCCAATCAGTTCGAGGACCTCGGCGCTGCTGGCGTGAGCCACGATCAGCCGGGCCCCGGAGCGGCGGGCCACCAGGTTCACGGTCGAGACCGAGACCAGCTCGGCATCGCGGGAACGCCATTCCGGCACGATCGCACCGTCGCTTCGATGAGCGGCTCGCAGCCGCTCCTCCGCGCGGGAGGTCATGTCGTCGTCTTCGCAATGGAGCAGGCAGGGCGCGTTCAGCGTGACCAGGTGCCCGGCCAGTTCGAAAAGGGTGTCGGCGTCGATCGCGGGAACGCCGTGGGTCTCGCAGGTGAACGCCTTGAAGTAGGTGATGCCGCCTCGCCAGAGTCCGGCGAGCCCGTCCATCCGATCGGGCCAGACGTGGGCCGCGAGCCCGAAGTCGACATGCGACCGGCCCTCGAGGTGGGCCAGCTTGGCTTCGAGTTCGGCAACACCGGTGACCGGGCCGCCATGGGTGTGTTCGACCACGGTGGTGACTCCCCGGACCGCGGCCGCCGCCGAGCCGGTCGGGAAATCCTCCCGTTCCGGATCGCCCGGATCCATGAAATGAACGTGGGTGTCGACGCCGCCCGGCATGACGATCAGACCCGAGGCGTCGATCGCTTCGGTCGCCTCGGCTCGCTCGTCGGCCGGCAGCAACGCAGCGACTTTTCCTTCCCTCGTGTAGAGGTCAAGGCGTGCCCGTCCTTTAGGCGTGATCACTTCTCCGCCTCTGACCGCGAGATCGAAGGGCTCGCTCATCCGATCAGGCCCAGTTCCACGCCGGTGAGCGCCGCCGCCGTCCCCCCGGTGATCATCGCTTCTTCGGTTGTGTCGAGATCGACTTCACTTAGTTGATCCTCCACCGATCCGCCGGCCATGTCGAATGGTTCGTCGGTGCCGAAGACGACACGCTCGGCTCCGACCTTGGCGATCAGGAAGTTCAAGGCCGCGGGATCGAAGAGGATCGTGTCGTAGTGGAAGCGGGTCAGGTAATCGGTGGGAACCCGGCTGCAGATGCCGAGCTCGGGCCGGACCGAGTTGCCGTGGGCGAGTCTTCCCGCCTGGTAGGGCAGATGCCCGCCGCCGTGGGCGAGCAGGAGCTTGAGGTCCGGAAGCCGGTCCAGGGTGCCGGAGAGGATCAGGCGCGCGGCGCAGAGCCCCGTGTCCAGTGGGTTACCGAAGAGATTGGTCAGGTAGAGATCTTCGAGACCGGGTTTGTGCCCGGTGTAATACGGATGGATGAACAGGGTGGCGCCCAGCTCCTCGGCGGCCCGCAGGACGGGGAAGAAATCTTCGTGATCGAGCCAGCGGTCGTCGACCACGGGCCCGATCTCGGCGCCGGCCAGTCCCAGCTCGTTGACCGCGCGTTCGAGCTCGGCGATCGCGTCTTTGGGATTGGCCAATGGGATGGTGCCCAGGCCGGCGAGTTCCCCGGGGCGTTCGGCGACGATCGCGGCGACACCGTCATTGGTGATCCGCGCCATCAGCCGGGCTTCCTCGGGAGCGAGTTGATAGCCGAAGAGCGGCGGTGCCGGTGAGACGATCGCCGAGTCGGTCCCCCGGCCTTTCACCGCTTCCATCAGCACCGGGACCCGATGGAACTCGGGCGCCAGCGGGTACCGGTACCCCTCGGGATGCACGACGTGGGTCACGCCATCAAAGTCCAACAGGACGATGCCGGCCGGGTGGCGCTCCTCCCGGATCAGCTCGAGGACGGACTCGGGAAAGACGTGAATGTGCGCGTCGATTCGCGGCTCGCTCACGATGACGGCCCCGTTTCGAGCATGGAGTCCACGTATCCCCGGAAGGCCGGCCCGACTTGATCCCGGTCGAGCCCGGAAGCCAGCAGCACGGTCATCAGGATTCGCGCTTTCGGACCATCCAGCGGTCCGGCCGGAAAGGCTCCACGTTCCCGCAGGTCGATCTCGGAACCCGGGAAGGCATAGGTCGAGGTGAAAACGGGACCGGCGCCGGTCCGTGAGGTGTAGACGATCGGCTTGCGCCCGGCGCCGCGTCCGACCTCATCGGCCCAGGGCAGCGGCAGGTGACCGGCTCCGAGCGCTTCGATGACGATTCCCTCGAACGGACCGTCGATCGCGTGGGCCAGCAGGTCGGCGTCGTCGGCCAGGGCGGCGGTCAGCAGGGCGACTCTCGCCGGCGAGCGTTGAGTTCCGGGATCGAGGGCCGGGCGCGTCGCGCGAAGTGGGAAAGCGGGATGGCCTTCGCTGACCCAGCCGACCGCACCGGGAAAGGACTCGAAGGCGGCGGTGCTCTGGGTGTGGGCCTTGCGCATGAACCGGGCCGCATGGACCTGGTCGGCCATGACGACCAGCACGCCGCGATCGCGGGTGGCATTCGAAGCGGCAACCTGGACCGCGGCCAGGAGGTTGGCCGGGCCGTCCGCGCCGGGAAGGGTCGGGTTTCGCATGGCGCCGGTGAATACCACCGGTTCCGGCCGGTCAAGCAACAGGTCGAGCATGAAAGCCGTTTCTTCCAGGGTGTCGGTTCCCTGGGTGATGACCACGGCGTCGGCCCCATCGCCCGCGAGTTCGGTCTCGATCCGCTCGGCCAGTTCCCTCAGAAGGTCGAAGGAAAGGTGGGCACCCGGGATCGTGCGGAAGGTCTCGGCGCCGAGGTCGGCAACGTCGGCCAGACCGGGCACCGCCGCGATCAGGTCGGTGCTGGTCAAAGTCGGGGTCACCCCTTTGCCGTCCTTTGGCCCGGAGGTCATCGCGATCGTGCCGCCCAGCGAGAGCAGCAGTACTTTTGGCTTGTTCAATTGACCGGCCGGCTAGACATGGGCGAGGCCATTCTGGTCGATGCCGAAGCGGTCGGCCAGCCAGTCGGTGACCCGTTCCTGGCCGATCGAAGGATTGTCGTGCTGGCAATGCTCGGCCCCGGTCTCTTCGGCCTGGATCAGATCGAGAGTGACGTCGACTCCGTTCTCGCGAGCGTGATCGTAGACCTTGGTCGCACCTTCGACGCCGAGCACGTCGTGGCCGCCATGCACGATCAGGTAGGGGCATTCCATGTTGCCGAGGTGGCCTTCCAGCGCGAACGGCTGCCAGCGCTCGCGGGCTTTTGCCATCGTCTCGACGCCGAATACCCACTTGATGTGTCCGGCCAGACCATGGTCCTCACCGGCACCGTGCCAGAGGTCGTCGATGCTCCAGATGGCACCGTGCGAGATCGCCGCGGCGAGCCGGTGCTCGTAGGAGGCCGACCTTGCCGCGTAATAACCACCGAGGCTCGAACCGCAAACGGCGATGCGTTTCGGGTCGACGTCCTCGCGGGTCTCGAGATAATCGATGCAGCGTCCAACCGGAACTTCGTAGTCGGGCCGGTTGGCGATGCCCTGGCGCCTCAGGGTTCCGCCCTGCCCGGGGCCATCCACCAGCAGGCAGGAAATACCGCGCTCGAGCGCCGCATTTCCGACCATGAAGAGCAGTTCGTCCTTGAAGGAATCGAGGCCACCGAACGCGATCAGGGTCGGCTGGCGACCATCGGAATCCGGTTCGGCATAGGGACTCGGGATGAAATAGGCGTCGAGATGCGAATCTTCCTCGTAGGGAATCTTCACGGTTTCCAGAGGAAGGTCGAGGTACTTGCCGGCCTTCTGGGATACCTCTTCGCAGCGATCGAAGGCCGCGAGCCGCCGGGGATCGTCGGGGTCCAGCCAGAACTCGGCCGAGCGGTAGTAGTCGGCGGCACGCAGCCAGCAGGAGCGGGCCGTCTTGATATGCCCGTCGTGCTCGGAGTCGTCACCGCGAACGCGGTTGCGATCGGCCACCCGGAGCCATTCCTCGTACCAGCTTTCTTCGTCCCCGGGAACCATTCGTGAGGCCACCTGGAAGCATTCGCTGACCGCGCCTCCGCCCTCCTGGGTTTCGCCGAGGACGCGCCGGAACTGGTAGCTCATCCAGGGGTATTCGGGCCAGTGATGCCAACCGAAAGGCTCGTAGTGGGGTCCGAGATCGTCAGTGATGTCGTCGATGGTTGCGTCAGCCATGGGTCCCGTTCTTTGCGTCTTGGCAGGTTCGGTGATCTAAGAAGATATCGTATATCATATCTTAAAGCACGGATGATTCAGCTGAGGCGGGCCTCTTCGTCGGTCTCGTACCAGTCCATGGGCGAGCGCTCGGTCGGCACCCAGACGCTCTTGATCTCGGTGAACATCTCGACCGCCTGCCAGCCGTTCTCGCGGCCGTAACCGGAGAGACCGAATCCGCCCCATGGTGAAGCGGGATCAATCCGGTGGTACTCGTTGATCCAGGTGATGCCGCAGCGCAGCCGCTCGGCCACCTGATGGGCGCGGACCACGTCTTCGGTCCAGATCCCGGCTCCGAGCCCGAACGGAACGTCGTTGGCGATCTCGATCGCCTGTTTCTGGGTCTCAAAGGGAATGATCACGGCGACCGGTCCGAAGACCTCATCGCGGGCGATCTCGATGCCGGGGTCCTCGGTCTGGATCAGAGTGGGCGCATGAAAGCCGGAGCGATCGAGCGTCGCCGTAAGCGCTTCAATGGTCCGATTGTCGGAGAGCACCGATGCTCCGTCCTCGCGGGCACGCTCGACGAATCCGGCAATGCGTTCGGCCGCCGCCGGGGTGATGACCGGACCCATCTGGGTCGACTGATCCAGCGGATCGCCGAGACGGATGCGGTCGACGCCGCGCTTCAGCGCTTCGGTCACTTCGTCCAGGACCGAACGCTGAACCAGGATGCGGCCACCGGCCACACAGGTCTGGCCCTGCCCGATGAAAGCGCCGAACAGCGCACCGCGTACCGCCCGCTGAAGGTCGGCGTCTTCGAAGATCAGGTTGGGCGCCTTGCCACCGAGCTCGAGGCCGACCCGCTTCAGGCTCTGGGCCGCCGCGGTCGCGACCGCCCGGCCGGTTGCCGTCGATCCGGTCACGTCGATCCGGTCGACGCCGGGATGGACAGCCAGGGCGGCGCCGGTAGCGCCCTTGCCGGTGACGATGTTGAGCACGCCCGGCGGGATCCCGACCTCGATCGCCAGGCGGCCCAGTTCCAGCACCGAGAGTGGCGCCAGTTCCGAGGGTTTGAGTACGAGGGTATTGCCGCAGGCGAGGGTCGGTGCGACCTTCTTGGTCGCGATCAGCATCGGGTGATTCCACGGGGTGATTGCGGCGCAGACGCCGACCGGCACCCGACGGGTGTAGTTGAGATAGGGCCCCTCGACCGGAATCGTGCTGCCGGCGAGCTTGTCCGCGATCCCTCCGAACCACCGGTACCAACGGGCCACGACCCGCGCCTGGGCGCCCGTCTCCCTGATCGGCCGGCCGTTGTCGCTCGCCTCGAGCTCGGCGATGTGGCCGGACCGCTCTTCGATCGCGTCGGCCAGAGCCCAGAGCAGCTGGCCGCGCTGCTCGCCCCCGAGCGCGATCCAGCCGGGCAACGCCGCCCGGGCGGCCGCGACCGCCCGGTCCACATCGTCGGCGTCTCCATCGGGGAGGGTGGCCAGCACCGCGCCGGTCGCCGGATTCAGCACTTCGAATCCGGCGCCGGAGGACTCGACCCACTCCTCGCCGATCAGCATTCCGGTCGTGATCGACTCGGTTCTCAAGAGACCTGCTTTCAGGCGGTTTGGGACGGTTCGGACTCGAAGTGCTTCGGACCGCGCATGTATCGCGAGATCCACCACGAGTGGAATACGTGGCGAAGCGCCTCGGCCTCGGTCTCGCCGAACTCTCCGGTGGCCTGAAGCTCGGTCAGAAGCGCCGCTTCGGAATCGTCCAGATCGACGTCGATTCCGGAAAGCCGGATCGGCACGTTGGTGAACTCCGGCACATACGAGGGGTCGCGAGCGAGTTCCCGCTCGACTCGAATCTGGCTCTGCTTGAAGTCGGCCGGGGTTCTCTGGTTGGTGAAACTGCCGAGCTCCGGCCGCTCTTCGAAGGAGGCGAGCTCTGCATCGGTCCCCCCGAGGATAGAGATCTTCAGGGGCTTGAGCTGGAAGCTGCTGGTCGCCATCACGTCGGCGCCGCAGACGTTGGGCACGGCGAGCAGGTCCATCAACGCCAGCACCTCGACGTAATCCCCCCGTTTGGATTCGTTCATGCCGATGTAGGGCCGGCCGTTGGCCTCGATCCCGGTATTCATGAAGAAGTTGAACGAGTCATGGACGTCATCCGGGGTCAAGCCGTATTCGCGCTGAGCCTCGGCCTGCATGTCATGGCAGTTGGTGTGGACCGGCAGTCCGTACTGGTACTCGAACAGGAAAGCGCTGCAGCGCGCGTAAAGCACGTCGTTGGTGCCGGTCGTATCGGCGACGATCGCGGCCATCGGCCGTTCGCGCGGTGGCGCCGACCAGAGGAAGTCGCCCACTCCCGGATTGAGACCGTGCATGTGCCGGGTCCGACCGGTGTGGAAGTACTCCTTGTAATCGTGGAGATTGAAGCAGTTGAAGTCGGCACATTGGCCTCCTTCAACCTGCTCGATCCGGATGACCTGACCGCGCTCTACCTCGAACGCCTTGCCGGTTCCCGGTTCGATCGTGGTCTCGGAAATCACCTGGCGACCACTCATGACCCACCACCTTCCTTGATCGATTTGCCCTTCGCCTTCTCGAGCAGCTCGGGGCCGTGCTCGCGAAGGGCGGCACGAACTGCCCGCGCGCGATCGGGTTCCCCCAGTCGCGCGCAGGCATCGTCGAGCAGCTCGATCTGTTGTTGATTCATCTGCATGTTCACTTTGCTGCTCACCGCTTCCTTACGGTGTGTAGTTGTCGGGCTCGCGCATCGTGCTGACGTCGACCGAGTCCACGTTGTCGGGGGTGACCGGGATCAGCGGAATGGCGACCTCGGTCTCGGGGAGCGTTTCGCCGTCGGCCAGCTTCTGCGCCGTCTGAACCGCGACCCGGCCGATCTTCACGGTCTGCTGGGCGACGATGTACTGGACGCACCCTGCCTTCATCTGCTGTTCGACCTGACGTCCGAGCACCGCGGTCAGGACCTGGGTCTTGCCGCAACGATCGGCCGCTTTCACGGCCTGAGCCGCTCCCACGCCGACCGTGTCGTCGGCCCCGTAGATCAGATCGAGATCGGGGTAACGCTGCAGGAAGTCGGTGGCGATGGTGACGCCCTGCTCGACCGCGGGATCACTCGACTTCTCGGCGACGATCTCGATGCCCGACCCGTCGATCGATTCCTTGAAGCACTTGAGACGATCCGAGGTCCAGGTGGCGCCGGCCGGCCCGGTGAGCATGGCCAGAGTGCCTCCGTCCGGAAGCAGCTTCTTCGCTCCTACCGCCATCGCCTTGCCGATCTCGCAATGGCTGGAAGAGACGTTGGCGGTCGCGTTCGGGGCCGGGTCGCCGGAACCGATCACGTCGATGCCGGCGCTCATGGCCTGATCCACCGAGGCTTCGATCGTCGTCGGGTCGGCTGGATCGACGAGGATCGAATCCGGTTGCTTCACGATCAGGGACTGGAACTGATCGACCTGCTGATCCACGTTTTCGTAGCCGCCGGCGTCCATCGTGTCGACGCTGATGCCCAGCTTCTCGGCTTCGTCGTTGATGCCGTAGAGCATGGCCGTGAAGAACGGGCCTTCGACCGTCGGCACCGAAACGCCGATCGTGCCGCCGTCTCCGCCGCTGTCGCTATCTCCGGAATCGCCACAGGCGGCCACGCCCCCGGCGAGTATCAGTACTGAGGCCACGACCGTGACCCATCTGCTTCTTCTCAACATTGCTTACCTCTCGTTGTGTTCATGGACGATGGTTCAGTCGGCGTCTCGGAAGAGACGCCAGTCGATTGCAAGCACCGCGATCAAGGCGGTGCCAAGTACGAGCATCTGGGTGTATGAGCTGACTCCGACCAGGTTCAGACCGTTGCTGAGCACGCTCACGAAGATCACGCCGAACAGGACCCCGACTACCGAGCCGCGGCCGCCGAAGAGGGATACGCCACCCAGCACGACTGCCGCCACCGACTGGAGTGCCAGGTCGGAACCCAGGGTCGGCTGTCCCGAGGCGACCCGCGCGGTCAGGACCAGCGCCCCGAAGGCGGCGAAGGTCGAGCAGATCACGTAGGACGACATCGCGACCCGCTCGACCTGGATGCCGGAGAGCCTGGCGGCTTCGAGGTTCCCGCCGACCGCGTAGATGTGACGGCCGATGCGGCTGAACCGCAGGATCACCCAGGCGATCACGAAGAACGCCAGCGCGATCACCGCCGGTAACGGGACCCCGAGCAGGCGAGTACTGGCGATGTCGGTGAAGCTCGATGGCAGGCCGCTGACCGGCGTACCACCGCTCAAACTGAGCGCGAGACCGGCGGCGATCGAGAGCATCGCCAGGGTCGCGACGAAGGGGACGACTTTGAGCCTGGTGACCACGAAGCCGTTGACCACCCCGACCGCGATCCCGGCGGCGAGCCCGGCGAGCACACCGACGACCGGGCCGGAGCTCTCCATCACCTTGGCCGCAACCACGCTGACCAGGGCCACGGTTGAACCGACCGAGAGGTCGATGCCCGCGGTCAGCACCACGAAGCATTGGCCGAACGAGACGAGGGCGAGCGCCGCGGCGGCGAGCCCGACGTTCTGGAAGTTCGCCGGGGTGAAGAAGACGCTCGAGTTCAGCGTGAAGATGATGAAAAGGACGAGCACGGCCAGTGGCAGCCCGGCTTGGCGCAGGTCCTCACGCCTGATTCTCCTTGGCAGCCGGCTCTTCACCCGGCCGGCGGTTTCCGGTGCCGGATTTTCAGACCCGGGCATCGGCGTGAGCCGCGAAGGCGGCGTTGAGGATGCGGTGTTCATCGAACTCCTCTCGGTTCAGTTCGTCGCGGATGCGGCCGCCCGACATGACGATCAGGCGGTGGGAGACATTCATCACTTCGGTCAATTCGGAAGACACAACGATCACGGCCGCGCCGTTCTCGGCCAGCTCGTGCATTAGGCGGTAGACCTCGGGCTTCGCGCCGACGTCGATCCCGCGGGTGGGCTCGTCGAAGATCAGGACCCCGGCTTCGCTCATCACCCATTTGCCGATCACCAGCTTCTGCTGGTTGCCGCCGGACAGGGTGCGGGCATCGGACTCGATGTTGCCGCGGAGTCTGAGTCGCCCGGCGACCTCCGAGGTGCGGGTTCGCAAGGCTCGTTTGTGGATGAAACCGCGTGGACTAAACCGGTCCAGGGTGGCCATGGCGATGTTCTCCTGGCAGGACATCGAGAGGATCAGGCCTTGTTCCTTGCGATCTTCCGGCAGGTAAGCGATCCCGCGGGCGATCCCGTCGCGCGGGTTGCGTGGCCGAAAGGTCTTGCCGTCGACCGTCATCTCGCCGCTGTCATAGGGATCGGCGCCCGAGATCGCGCGCATTACCTCGGAACGACCGGCACCGACCAGCCCGGCGACCCCGAGAATCTCGCCCGCCTTCACGGTGAACGAGACGTCTTCGAAGGCGCCCTCGCGGCAGAGCCCTTTCACCTCGAGCCGGGTCTCGGCTGGCACGCTGGTCGGCGCCGGGAAAAGGTCCTCGACCCGATGCCCGACCATCAACTCGATCATCTGCTCGGTCGATAGTTCGGAGGCCGGTCCGGTGTGGACCCGGGCGCCGTTCCGCAGCACGGTCACCCGGTCGGCGATCGCTTTGACCTCCTCCAGCCGGTGCGAGACGTAGACGACGGTACCGCCGTTGTCGCGGATCCCGGCGACTATGCGAAGCAGGTTCTCGGCGTCGGATCCGGGCAGCGAAGCGGTCGGCTCGTCCATGATGATTACCGGTGCTTCGAGGGCGATCGCACGGGCGATCTCGATCAATTGCTTCTGCGCGGTGGAAAGCGGTCCGGCGGCTTCGCCGGCCCGGATGGCCTGGGCGCCGAGCTGATCGAGTACCTCGCGGGTGCGTTGCTCGGCCGGGCCCTTGGCCAGCATCCGCAGGCCGAAGCCCCTTGTGGGCTCGTTCCCGAGCATCACGTTGGCACTCACCGGCAACCAGGGCTCGATCGCGAGCTCCTGGAAGATCGCGGCCACTCCCCGCTTGCGGGCTTCGGCCGGACTGGCGAACTGGACCGGTTCGCCGTTCATGCGGACCTGGCCGCTGTCCGGCTGTTCGGCGCCGGAGAGCATCTTGATCAGGGTGGACTTGCCCGCTCCGTTTTCGCCGATCAGTGCGTGGACCTCGCCCGCCCGCAGCTCCAGCGATACGTCGTCGAGGGCCCGCACGCCGGGATACGTCTTGACTGCGCCTTCGATCGAGAGGACGGGGGCGGTCATCAGCCCAAGGGGATGTAAGCCACGGCCTGTACTTCGAGCCGGCTTTGTGGCGTCGGTAGAAGTTCCAGGACCCGGACGCAAGTGCTCGCGGGTGGCGTCTCGAAGAACGAAGTCCGGATGCGGTTGTACCCGGGAAAGTCCCTCAGGTCGGTGAAGTACTGAGTCAGGTTGACCACGTCTTCGAGTGAGCCACCGGCCGACTCGACCGTCCGCTTGAGGGCGTCGAGCACGAACCACGATTGCGCCGCGATCGGCCCGTCCTTGGTGTCCACGGACATCTCTCCGGTTTCGCCGATCTCCTTGCGGATGGCGTCGGGCAGGTCCTCGTAGCCACCGATCAACTTGCCGGTGTTGGGGTCGGCCGGCACCACTCCGGCGAAGTAGACGAGGTCTCCGGCACGCCGGAACGGCGCGTAGCGGGCCAGCGGGGCTGCAACATCGTTTGACGAGCTTTCCATCGAGTATCTCCTCCAGATCGTCGGTAGTAGATGATATATCATACATAGTCGAGTAGAACGCACATTCACGTCCCGGACCGGAGTTCCGGCCGGCTTGCCACCATTCGTCCAAGGAGAGACGCATCGCCACTCAACCCCGGAGGTCCCCGCGAACAGCGCTCCCCGCGATCCCGCGGCTCAAAGGCGTCGCCCGGCGCACGACCCATGAAAACGTGCTCGAAACCCTTCGCAAAGCCATTCTGAGCGGAGAGCTGGAGTCGGGTACGCCCCTGGTTCAGGCGGAGTTGAGCGAGCAGCTCGGGGTGAGCAAAACCCCGATCCGCGAGGCGATCAGGGATCTGGCCGCGGAGGGCCTGATCGACTTCGATTCTTACCGGAGCTCGATCGTTCACACCCCGACGCTGGTCGAAGCCAGGGAGATCTACGAACTACGTTTGGCGCTCGAACCGCTCGCCATCACCCGGTCGGTCGGTGCGATCGCCGAAGTCGATCTGGAGCGCGCCGAGAGCCTGCTGGCCGAGATGGAGCGAGTCGAAGATGCCGGCGACTGGATCCGGATGAACTGGCAATTTCACGCTCTGCTTGACGATCGGAAGTCGGCCTCGAGGTTGAACGGCATCATCGTGCAACTTCGCAACGCGTCGGCGATCCAGGTCGCGTGGTCGCTTCAAGCCAGGCCTTCGTTGATCAAGCGGGCCGATCGGGATCACGCCGAGATTCTCGGCGCCTATCGCCGGGGTGACGTCGATGCGGCAATCCGGTACAGCAGGCACCATCTTGAAACGACCCTCAAGGCGATCGAGAGTCAAGCCGGAAAAGACTAGACGCCGGCCGGACCCGGGATCGAGACGGGATATGACCCGAGGATGCGCACCGACTCGGCCTTCTCGCGGAGGCCGGCGATCGCGTCGGCCACACCGCGGTCGGTCCGGGGCCCCTCGACGTCGATGAAGAAGCGGTACCGGCCGAGTTCGCGGCGCAGTGGCCTCGACTCGATGCGGATCAGGTTGATGTCGCGGGCGGAGAACTCGAGCAACGCGTCGACCAGGGCGCCGGGATGGTCGGCGCCGAGTTCGGAGAAGACTAGCGTGGTCTTCCAGAGCGGGCCCTGTTGAGCGACCGGTTCGGCCTCGCGGTCGCCGAGCCAGACGAAGCGGGTGACGTTGCCGGGCTCGTCCTCGATGCCCTCGCGCAGGATCCGGCAGTCGTAGAGCGCGGCGGCCGACGCCGGCGCGAGCGCCGCAACCGGCCCCTCGCTCTGGCTGACCCGGAGTACCGCGGAACTGGTGCTGTCGGCGACTTCGAGCCGGGCCCCGGGCAGCTCGTCACGCAGGAACCGCGCGCACTGGGCCAGCGGCTGGGGATGCGAGATGACCGCCGTGATCTCGCTTGGCTCCAGCTCGGTGCGGGCGATCAGGGCCGAGCGGATCTGGTGGTCGTACTCACCGAGGATGGCGACGTGATCGGCCTGGTCGACCAGGCCGTCGAGGGTGCCGCGGATCGAACCTTCGATCGAGTTCTCGATCGGCGACAGTGCGCGGTCGGCCGCCCCGGCGCCGATCGCCTCGACCACTTCGCGGATCGTGTCGCAGGGCACGGGCTCGAAACCCTCACTGGCGAAACCGCTCTGGCGGAGCGCATCTTCACTGAAGGTACCGGCCGGCCCGAGGTAGGCGATCCGCACGGTGCTACTCGAAGTTGACGGTGTAAGAGGCTTCGTTGTTGTCGGCGACCTGTTCACCCGGAACCGGCTCGACATTGACGTCGATCGTCACTTCGCCCTTGGGTGCCGGGGTCAGCAGCACCGTTGCCACTCCGGTTTCCCCGGCGGTCAGTGTGTCGATCGAGCCGCTGAGGGCCGAACCGCCGTCAACCGAAACGGTGACCTGGATATCGGGTTCGTCGCCGTCGCCCTGGTTCATCACCGAAACGTCGACCGCGGGCTCGGTACCGGCGGGAATCGTGTTCGAGACCGAAGCGTCGAGGGTGACCCCGCCGATCGCGGCGGACTCGAGACCGGTGCCGTGCACGCCGCCATCGGTGGCTTCCGCGGTTGCCCCGGTGACGCCGCCAAGCGCCGATCCGACGTTGCCGGGGTCGACCCAGCTCGAATCGGGAACGTAGGTGCTCTTCGGCACGTCGGGTGCGGACGCGCCATTACTCGCGATCGTATTGTCGATCTGGTGGCGGGTCACCTGGTTGTAGAGCACGTCAGCCGCCGAAAGAACTTCCATCTGCCCGGCGATCGTCTTGGTCGCCTTCTCCTTGCCCTCGTTGCCGAGAGCCGTGGGCATGCGATCGGCGATCTTGTTCATCGCGCTCGCCCGCAGCTGGTAGACCAGCAGCAGGGTGGACTGGGCGGACTTCATGTCGCCGGGAGTGTTCAGCTTCTCGACCCGGCTGAGGAATCCGTCCATGGCGCTGCGGTCGGATTCGATCTCGCTGACGAAGTCGGGCACGCTCAGGTCCTGCGGGTCCTCGAGCCGGCCGAAGAAGGCCTTGCTGAGGGAGTTCGTCTCGTCGACCACCTGGGTCACGTTGCCGGAGTAATCCTCGAGCGAACGGTTCTTGCGGGCGTCGAGGCAACCCTTGGCGCCGAAGACGAGCAGGATCAGAACGACGATGCCGACGCCGAGTGCCGCGGCCCGGCGGGCCATCAGCTGCTGGCGCGGACCGCCACCACCGGAACCGCGAGAGCCACCCGAACGGCGCGGCCGCCGGGGACGGGGGCCGTCTTCCCGCTCGAGAGGCGGCAGGGGTTGATCGGGATCTGTGTTTGGGTCTGGAAAGTCCATAAAAAGGCCGTACAGGAAGTCTGTTCGGCAGGGCCAATCTATTCCCTTCCCCTGCAATTGAGGGGTTTCGGCAGCAGTGGTGCCATTTAACGCCCAGGCAAAGGGCCGGGGCAGTCGGTGCCGAACGCAGAGGGGCAGATGATCGGCTCCACCGTACTACAGCGCTTCGAAGTCAATGACCGCCTCGGAGCGGGCGGCTTCGGCACGGTCTACCGCGCCTGGGACAACCGGCTGGAGCGCGACGTTGCGGTGAAGGTGATCGAAACCGGCCCGGAGTCGGGCCCGCGGATCCAGCGGGAGGCCCAGGCTGCCGCCCGGCTGAACCATCCGGGCATCGTCACGCTTTTCGAATTCGCGCACCATGAGTTCGGGAGGGAGGGCGGACGCGCTTTTCTCATCTCGGAGCTGGTCGAAGGCGAAACCGTGCGCGAGCTGATCGACGGTGATCTGCTCAGCGACCGTGAGGTCGCCGAGATCGGCGCCGACGTTTGCGAGGCGCTCGACCACGCGCATTCCCGCGGCGTGGTCCACCGGGACCTCAAACCGGCCAACCTGATTTCCCCTTACCGCGAAGGTGGCGCCAAGCTGATGGATTTCGGCGTGGCCCGGCTGACCGACGGCGAGGACCTGACCAACACCGGCGACGTGCTCGGGACGCTCTCCTACATGGCGCCGGAGCAGGCCGAAGGTGAGCCGGTTGGCCCGCCTGGCGACGTCTACTCCCTCGCGCTGACCCTGTACGAGGCTTGGACCGGTGAGAACCCCCGGCGAAAACCCACTCCTGGAGCCAGTTTGCGGGCGCTTGATCAGGACCTGCCGCCGCTCGGGCAATGCCGGCCCGACTTACCGGCCCCGTTGACCGACCTGCTCGACGCCTGCCTGGACCGCGAACCGGAATACCGACCGGACCTCGAGACCCTCGGCCTCCAGCTCGAGGGCTCGCTCGATGAGCTCGATGACACCGTCCCGGGCGAGTCACGCAAGCGCGCTTCGGCTTTCGCCTTCGCCGACACCGAATTCGACCTTCCCCGCGTCGCGGCGGCGGCCGCGGTCGGCGGCCTGGTCGCGACCGGCATGATTGTCACCGGTGCCGGCGATTTCGGGTCAGTCAGCCTGATCAGCCTGATCTCTGCGCTGCTGGCGCTGATCAACACCCGGCTCGGCTTCCTTGTCGGCGCGGCCGGGCTCGCCGCATGGCTGACCGTGATCGCGGGCATGGCCGGTGCGGCACTGGTGGTCGTACTGATCGGCGTCCTGCCGGCGATTTTCGTGCGCGGCACCGGACGGCCGCTCGTCTTCGGCCCGGCCGGCCCACTGCTCGGCACGCTCGGGCTGGCGCCGTTCATGCCTGTCCTCGCGGCCCTGGCCGACGACTGGCGCGACCGGGCGATCGTGGCCCTGATCGGTGTTTCCTTCACCGGCCTCGCCGAGTCGATCACCGGCCAGCGGTTGCTCTTCGGCAAGATGCCCCCCGCGGCCGATGGCTGGCAGGATTCGGCCGGATCGGCGGTCTCCGGACTGCTGGTTCCGGCTCTCTCCAACCCGACCTTCCTCGTATCGGTGGCGGTCTGGGTTTTAATTGCGGTCATGCTCGGCGCGATCATCAAGCGGGCGAGGTTACGGCGCGAGTCCCGTTCGGGCGGAGTCCTGACCTTTACTCCCGTAGGATCAAACCGTGTTCCAAACGCCCACTGATGCTTCGGCCAAGACCGGGAGAGTCCTGCCGTGAGCGTATTTCGAAACCTTGAAGCGAGAATCGAAGGCCTGGTCGAAGGGGTGTTCAGCCGTGCCTTCAGTTCCGAGGTGCAGCCGGTCGAGCTCGCGCGCAAGCTGGCCAAGGAGATGGACTCGCACAAGACCGCTTCCGTTTCAAGGGTCTACGTGCCGAACGAGTACACGGTTCACCTCTCCGAATCGGACCGCGAAAAGCTCGAGGGATACGAGCGGTCGCTGGAGCAGGAGCTCTCCGGGTACCTGCTGGAGCACGCTCGCCGGCGGGGTTACGACCTCCTGACCCGTCCGGAAGTCAAGTTCAACACCGATGACCGCCTGCGGCTCGGCGAGTTCGGCATCCAGGCCCGCCTGGTCAAGGCTCCGAACCAGGGTTCGGAGCAGCCGGCCCCTGCCGAAGAAGGTCGCACCATGGTCTACAAGGCGGCGCCGCCCCCGGAACGGCCCGCTGAGCCCGCGGCCCGCCCGGCACCGGTCCTGTCCCGGGCTGTGGTCGACTCGGGCGGCACCCGCCAGGTCCTCGACGGCCCGCGGGCGACGATCGGCCGCTCCGACGAAGCCGACTGCGTACTGCGCGATCCGAACATCTCCCGGATCCACGCCGAACTGCACCAGCGCCAGGGTGGCGAATGGGAGATCGTCGACATGAACTCGACCAACGGCATCAAGATCAACGGCCGCCGGGCCACCTCGGCCCGGTTGCGGGACGGTGACCAGGTAACCGTCGGCACCACCACCTTCCGTTTCAGCGTGGAACGGTAAGGCGCCGCGGCACCGTGGATTACGAACCGATTTCAGTCGCGCTCAAGTTCGCTTTCCTCGCGGTCCTCTACCTGTTCCTGATCTGGGTCGTGAGCAGCGCCCGCAAGGACCTCCAGCGGAACCGCGGCGACGCCCAGTCCGGGCAGACTGGCAGCCAGATGGGTGGCGGTGGCGGCGGAACCCAGGATGCCTGGCTGGTCGTCGAGCGCAGTGACAACCTCGCGGCCGACACCCGGTTCGACCTGTTTGGCGGCGCCACCCTGGGCAGGTCTTCGCAGGCCGACATCACCTTCGAGGACCGTTACGCGTCGAGCCTCCACGCCAGGGTCTACGCTCGCGGTGATCGATACTTCGTGGAAGACATGAATTCGACCAACGGCACACTGCTGAACGGCGCGTCACTGATCGGGGAAAACGAGTTGGCAGACGGATACACGATCTCGATCGGCGACACGACTTTCCGCTTCGAGATGGACATCTAGATGCTGCGGGTTTCACAACACTCCGAGCGTACTGACACCGGTCGCCAGCGCCAGGCGAACGAGGATTCCTTCCTGGTGCGCGAACCGCTTTTCGTGGTGGCCGATGGCATGGGCGGCGCCCAGGCCGGCGAGGTCGCTTCGATGACCGCGGTGCAGGCGTTCGAGGGCGGGCTGCCGCCGGGCGATCCCGAAGAGGCACTTCAGGTTTCGATCGGTCTGGCCAACCGGACCATCCACAACCAGGCGCACGCCGACGCTTCCCTGGCCGGCATGGGCACCACGATCACCGCGGCCGCGGTCAACCCGGAAGCCGAGACGATCGTCATCGGCCACGTCGGCGATTCCCGGGCCTACCGCCTCCGTGACGGGATCCTCCAGCGCCTGACCCGGGACCATTCCCTGGTCGAGGAGATGCGCCGGCGCGGCCAGATCACCGAAGCCCAGGCCGAGGACCACCCCCAGCGCTCGATCATCACGCGCGCTCTCGGCCCCGAGCCGGAGGTCGAAGCCGACATCCAGAGCGTGCCTTCGGCACCGGGCGACCTCTTCATGCTCTGCTCGGATGGCCTGACCACGATGCTCGGCGACGAGCGCATCAAAGAACTGCTGATGGGCGCAACCTCCCTGGACGCCGCGACCAACGCGCTGGTCGACGAAGCGAACCGGGCCGGCGGCCGGGACAACATCACCGTCGTCCTGTTCCAGGTAGAGGATCCGGAGAACCCGCTCGCGGCACCGGGCGAGCAGCCCACCCTGATCTCCCCGGCCGCGCGGAGCGGCCCGGCCGGCGACGGCAACGGAGCCGTGACCGGCGTCCCGCACCGCGAGCGGCGGACCGGAGCGATCGCGGCCCGTCTCGCGCTCGGTCTCGCGGTCCTCGCGGTGGTGGCCGGCGGACTCTTCTACGCCGCGCACCAGCTCTGGTTCCTCGGCACCGACTCGGCCGGCCGGGTGGCGCTTTACCAGGGCCTGCCTTACGAACTGCCTTTCGGTCTCTCGATGTACGAGGAGAAATACTCGACCGCCGTCCAAACCGACGAGCTCTCCGCCCAGCGGCAGGATTCGGTCACCGGTCATTCGCTGCGCTCGAAGGATGACGCGACCTCCCTGATCGAGGACATCGAGAGCCGCGAGGGAATCTAAGTGCAAGTGGGCGCGCGTCTGGCGAGGTACTCGGCCAGGAACCGGGAGTTGCTGGCGCTGGTCCCGATCGCCCTGCTGCTGACGATCGGATTCGCGGCCGTCTTCGGTCAGAACGACGACCAGCTCGGCAGCCTCAGCCTCTCCTACGGCCTGTACTTCCTCGCGGTCTGCCTCGCGACCCACATCTTCATCCGGATCCGCCTGCCCGACGCGGACCCGTACCTGTTCCCCCTGATGGCGCTGCTGACCGCCTTCGGCCTGGTGATGATCTACCGCCTCGACGCCGAGTTCGGCAACGAGCTCGCCCGCGACCAGGCGAACTGGTTCGTGATCGGCCTGATCCTCTTCGCCGCGGTCGTCTCCTTCCTCAAGGACTATTCGGTGCTCGAGCGTTACCGGTACACGATCGCCGCGGTCGGGATCGGCCTGCTGCTGGCGCCGCGGCTGCCGCTGATCGGTGAGCAGGTCAATGGGGCCTACCTCGGGGTGAGGATCGGGCCGCTCGGTTTCCAGCCGGCCGAGCTCGCCAAGATCTGCATCGTCGTCTTCCTTGCCAGCTACCTCCGCGAACACCGTGAGCTGCTGGTGGTGGGTGCGCGCCGGATCATGGGGATCACCTTCCCGCCGATCAAACACCTCGGTCCGCTGCTCGTGGTCTGGGGCGCGTCGATGTTCATGCTGATCTTCATCCGCGACCTCGGCAGCTCGCTGATGTTCTTCGCGGCGTTCCTGTCGCTCCTTTACGTCGCCACCGGGCGATTGTCGTTCGTCTTCATCGGCATGGCCATGTTCCTGGTCGGCGCCTATTTCATCTACAACACGGTGCCGCACGTCACCGACCGGGTCGATATCTGGCTCGATCCTTACTCCGATGCCCCGGGTGCCGGGTACCAGATCCTGCAGTCGATGTTCGCCCAGGCCGACGGCGGATTATTCGGCCGGGGCTTCGCCGAATCCATGGTTGCCATCCCCGGCAGCACCGATCCCCTGCTTCCGGCTGCCCACACCGATCTGATCTATTCGCTGATCGTCTCCGAGCTCGGACTGTTCGGCGGCTGCGCGGTGATCGCGACCTACTTGCTTGTCGCCGCCCGCGGATTCAAGGTGGCGCTGTTGGCCAACGACGGTTTCTCGAAACTCCTGGCCACTGGTCTCACCGCGGTCTTCGCCTTCCAGGCCTTCGTGATCATCGGAGGGGTCACGAGGGTGATTCCGCTGACCGGCGTCACCCTGCCGCTGATCTCGTACGGCGGCAGTTCGATCCTGGCGAACTTCATCCTGCTCGCACTGCTGCTGCTGATCTCGGACAAGGCCCGGCGTGAAGCGCGTGAAGGCATCAACACGGGCGGGAACTGGTGAGATGAACGCGCAGATCATCAAGCTTTTCGTCTTCATCACGATCTGCTTCGCGGCGCTGGTCGGATTCACGTCCTACTGGTCGGTGTTCGACGCCCAGGACCTGAAGGAACAGTCGGTAAACAAGCGGCCTTTCTTCGAGGCCCAGCAGATCAGGCGCGGCAAGATCCTCGCGGCCGATGGTTCGGTGATCGCCGAATCGAAACCGGTCGGCACGGGCGCTTCCCGACAGTTCGTCCGCAACTACCCGAATGGCCCGTTGTGGGGCCACCCGATCGGTTACAACTTCGCCCAGTACGGCAACGCCGAGTTCGAAAAGCTCCACAACTCCGAGCTGATCGGGGAGAACTCGGAGTTCACGACGATCCTCGACGAGATTCGTGGCCGCAAGCAGGTCGGTCATGACGTCACGACCAGCCTCGATCCGACCGCGCAGCAGACGGCGGTCGACCTGCTCGCCGGAAGGCCGGGAGCGGTGGTCGCGATCGAGCCTTCGACCGGATCAGTCAAGGCAATGGTCAGTCATCCGCCGTATGACCCGAACCTGATCCCCGACAATTACTCGGAGATCAACAACGATCCCGGATCGCCGATCTTCGACCGTGCCGTCCAGGGTCAGTATCCGCCCGGATCCACCTTCAAGCTGGTGACCGCAGCGGCCGCCCTAGACAGCGGTGCGATTGACGGTGAGACGGTGATCGACGCGCCGCCGAGCCTCACCATCCAGGGCTCGCCTCTGTCCAACGACTTCCAGCAGGACTTCGGGGAGATCAACGTCACGACCGCGCTGACCAACTCGGTCAACACCTTCTTCGCGAAGCTGGGCAAAAAGGTCGGCGAGGACACGCTCTACGAGTACATGGACAAGTTCGGCTTCAACTCGAAGCCCCAGATCGACCTGCCGGAAAGCCAGGTCGCGATCAGCGGGGTCTTCGGCCCGGATGGTCTGCTCGAGCCCGGGGAGGGCGTCGACATCTCGCGCATCGCGATCGGCCAGGAGAGGCTGCTGACCACACCGATCCAGATGGCCGAAGTCGCTTCGACGATCGCCAACGGTGGCAAGCTGATGAAGCCCCAGATCTGGGACAAGGTCCGGGACGTCGATGGCCGGACCCTCGACACGATGGACCCGGAAGAGCAGTCCGAAGTGATGTCGGAGGAAAGTGCCGCGACCCTGACCGAGGCGATGAAGGCCGTCGTCGATGAAGGCACCGGCACCGCCGCGGCGCTCAGCGGCGTCGACGTCGCCGGCAAGACCGGCACGGCCGAGGTCCCCGACCAGGAGCGATGCGAGGGCTTGCCGAACCAGGCCTGGTTCGTCGGTTTCGCGCCGGCGGATGACCCGCAGATTGCGGTGGCCGCCACGGTCGAGTGCACCGACGGGCAGGGCGGTACGGTGGCTGCTCCGATCGCGGCCGGCGTGATGCAGGCCCTGATCGGCGACCAATGAACGACCTCGAAGCGAGCCCGAAGTGAGTCGTCCGCGTGAAGGAGACCTGATCGACGGCCGGTACCGGATCGAAGCACTGATCGGTTCCGGCGGAATGGCCGACGTCTGGCTCGCTGAAGACCTGCATCTGCCGCGCCGGGTGGCGCTGAAGGTGCTGCACGGACACTTCGCCCGCGATCCGGAGTTCATCGAGCGCTTCCGGCGCGAGGCCGAGTCGGCCGCCGCGCTCCAGCACGTCAACATCGTCTCGATCTTCGACCGCGGCCAGGTCGACGACACCTATTACATCGCCATGGCCTACCTCGACGGGCGCACGCTGCGCGACCTGATCCTGACCGGCCTGACCCCGCCAGAGTCGGTCGCGATCGCCCGCCAGATTCTCGAAGCGGCGGGATTCGCGCACCGCCACGGAGTGATCCACCGCGATCTGAAGCCGCTCAACGTGATCGTCGACGCGACCGGGCTCGCCACGGTGACCGACTTCGGCATCGCCCGGGCCGGCGTCTCCGACATGACCGAGACCGGCTCGGTGATGGGCACCGCCCACTATCTCTCCCCGGAACAGGCTCAGGGCCTCGACGTGGGACCCCAGTCCGACCTCTACTCGGTCGGCGTGGTCCTCTACGAATGCCTGGCGGGCCGCGTCCCGTTCGAAGGCGACAGCGCGGTCGCGGTCGCGCTCAAGCAGATGCAGGAAGAGCCGGTGCCGCCGAGCGCCTGGAACCCGTCGGTCTCGCCGGCGCTCGACGCGGTGGTCATGCGGGCGCTGCGCAAGGAACCTTACGAGCGCTTCCCGGACGCCGAAAGCTTCATCGACGCGCTCGACGCGGCCGAATCGGATCCGATGGCCGGTTACGTCGAGCCCGAGAATAAGTCGAAGACATGGGTCTGGCTGGCTCTGCTCGCGGTCCTGATCGGCCTGTTCGTCGCTTACGCGGCGACCCGAAGCAACACGGTCCAGGTGCCGGACGTGACCGGCGAGAGCCTCGATCGGGCGGTGTCGAAGCTGAACGACGAAGGCTTCTCGGTCGGCGATGTGGACCGAAAGACCCAGTCCGGACCGAGCAACCGCGTCCTCGAGCAGGACCCGTCGGGAAAGGCCGACCGTGACTGCACGTTGCTGATCTTCTCCTGTTCCGATCCCGACGTGAACCTGGTGGTCAGCGCCGGGCCCGGCCAGGCCGAAATACCGGACGTCAGCGGGCAGAGCCAGAGTGATGCCGAGGCGGCCCTGGAGGACGCCGGCTTCACCGCCACGATCGAGACCAAGCCGTCGAGCGACATCGACTCCGGCGACGCGATCGAGACCGACCCGGCGGCCGGCGAATCGCTCAAGCGCGGCTCCGAAGTGACGCTATTCGTCTCGAGCGGACCGTCGCAGGTCGGGGTGCCGCCGCTGGTCGGCGTCACCTTCGAGGCAGCCAAGCAGCGGCTCTCGGCCAAGGGGCTCGAGTACAACTCGACCGGGACCGAGAGCGACCGGCCCGAGGGTGAAGTGGTGACCCAGGATCCGGACGCAGGGACCCGGGTCGACCCGGGCAGCACGGTCGAACTGACAGTTTCCACGGGACCGGCCGACACCGACACCAGCGTGCCCAACGTCGTCGGGCTGACCGCGGCCGAGGCCGAGTCCGACCTGACTGCGGCCGGGTTCACGGTTTCGACCCAGGACCAGAGCACCGACATCGAGCAGCAGGACGGAAGGGTGGTCGATCAGAATCCCTCCGGTGGAAGCACTGTCGCCGACGGGACCCGGATCGTGATCATGGTCGGTGTCTTCACCGCCAGCGCACCCGATGGCACGGGCCCCGGCAATGGTTCCGGCGGACTGGGCATCGACTGATGAAGGCCGTCGTTCTGAGTGGCGGTCGGTCGAGTGAGCACGAGATCTCGCTGGTCTCTGGTCAGGCTGTGGCCACCGGGCTGGTCGAAGCCGGTCACGAAGTCATCAATGTCGAGATCGCGAAGGACGGGACCTGGACCAGCGGCGGTGAGCCGGTGGCGATCGTGCCGGGGGCGGGCCTGCTGGGCGCCGACGTCGCCTTCCCGGTGCTGCACGGACCTTTTGGCGAGGACGGCGCGACCCAGGGGACGCTCGAGACCGCACGGGTCGCGTATGTCGGCTCCGACGTGCTCGGCTCCGCGGTCTGCATGGACAAGCTGACCCTGAAGCGTCTCTGCGGGTTCGCCGGCATGCCCCAGGTCGATTTCGTCCAGGCCTTCACGCCCGGCTGGCAGGACGCGGCTGCTGATCTCGATCACCCGCTCTGGGTCAAGCCCTCGCGGCTCGGCTCCAGTGTCGGCATCACCAAGGTGGAGGGTGGACGAGAGGAACTCGAAGAGGCCGTCGCCGCGGCGGCGCAGCACGACCCGCGAGTGATCATCGAGGCCAACTCCTCCGGCCGCGAGGTCGAGTGCTCGGTGCTCGGAAACGTTGACCCGGAGACGTCGATGCCGGGAGAGATCCTGAGTGACGGCGACTGGTACGACTACGAAGCCAAGTACACCGAAGGCCGCATGAACCTCGCGGTCCCGGCCGAGATCGGTGACGAGGCGACCGCGGAACTGCGGCGGCTCGCGGCCGAGGTCTTCACCCTGGCCGGGTGTGCCGGACTGGCTCGCTGCGATTTCTTCGTCGAGGACGACGGCTCGATCCTGCTGAACGAGGTCAACACGATCCCCGGCTTCACCCAGACCTCGGTCTACGCCAAGCTCTGGGAGGCCTCGGGCCTCTCGTACCCGGACCTGCTCACCCGTCTGATCGGGCTGGCCGTCGAACGGCATACGGCCGAAGCCGGCCACTCCTTCTGATCTAGTCGTACAACCGGATGTCGGAGATCGCGACGCCGAAACCGTCGTCGGTCTCGGCCGGCACGGTCACCCACAACAGGTAGTACTGGAACGCCTCACCCGCAGTGACCAGCGAGACCTGCTCGCGTTCGGTCACGTCATCGACTGCGCCGAGCCGGGTCCAGCCACCCACGTCCGTCGGGATCGGATCCCTCGCGCCGTAGACCTCGAGCTTCCAGCCCGGGGTGGGGGTGCGGATCTCCATCGACGTGGCTTCGACCGGCTCGCCGGTGTCGACGTACATGCCGACGCCTGTCTTGTCGCTCAGCGTCACCGCTTCGTAAGTCTCGGTCGTCCAGGCGGAGCCGTTCCGGTCTTCGTCGATCGCGAATCCCAATTCGTCGGGATGTTCGGACGCGTCCCCTTCCGGGTCGAAGTCGGTGGCCGAGACGATCGAGATCTCGGATGCGCCCGAAGCACCAACACCGGCGCCACCTCCTCCACCACCGGTGTCGCCGCGAGAGATGAAGTACGCGGTTCCGGCGGCGATGACCAGGGCGATCACGAGCATGACCACGGCCGGCCAGGGCGAGCTCCGGGAGCTGGGCAGCTGCCGGCGCGGCGCGGGCAGTGCGTCGAGGACGGAGGTCGCTTCGCCCGTGGTCCCGCCGGCCCGGATCGCCTCGACTTCGAGGGCTGCCTGGAGGTCCTCGTGCATGTCCTCGATCGTCGCGTAGCGGTCCTCGGGGTCTTTGGCGGTCGCTTTGTCGACAACCCGGCCGGAGGCGGCCGAGATGTCGGGTCTTGAGACCTGGACATCCGGGATCGGCTCGTTGACGTGCTTCATCGCGACGCCGATCTGGTTGTCGGCCACGAACGGCACGTCGCCGGTCAGCATCTCGAAGAGCACGATTCCCAGCGAGTAGATGTCGGAGCGGGTGTCGATGTCCTTGCCCATCGCCTGCTCGGGAGCGACGTAATCGGTGGTGCCGATCACCCGCCCGGTGGCGGTCACTCCTTCGTCGTTCAGTTGACGAGAGATGCCGAAGTCGGTGAGCTTGGCGCGACCGGTGGAATCGATCAGGACGTTCTGCGGCTTGACGTCGCGGTGGACCATTCCGGCTTCGTGGGCGACGGCCAGTCCCTGGGCGATCTCCAGCGCGTAGGCGAGCGCTTCGGTCGCGTCGAGTGCGCCGACCCGGCTGATCCGCTGCTTGAGCGTCTCTCCCTGGACGTACTCGAGAACGATGTACGGCCGGCCGCCGTCTTCGCCGGCGTCGATCACGGCGACGACATTCGGGTTGGAGAGCTTGGCCACGGCGCGCGCTTCCTGGTTGAAGCGCTCGAGCTGGTCCGGCTGCTCGGTCATCTCGTGGTGCATCAGTTTGACCGCGACCGGGCGGTCGAGGACTTCATCCCGGGCCAGGTAGACGGTCGACATGCCGCCGCTGCCGAGTTTGGCTTCGAGCCGGTAACGGTCCGAGAGGACCGTCCCGATCATCTGTGCGCTGGAAGGCGGTGTGGTCATAGGCGCGGCGAAAGTCTCGACGCGGAATTTCTGTCGAGTTGCACTATTTCACCGATCCAGCCTGTGAAAACCATGGACAACCGAGCCTACCCTGCGTCGCTCCGGGCGGTAGCCGGGGGGCCGGTTTCGGGAAAAATTGGTCATGAAAGATGGGCAAAAGCCGCACAGGACAATTTACCCACCCGACAGGCGGCCCCAACTCTCTGGCCGCGGTTTCCCGTGCTCACGATAGGAAACCGTTGCCAGAATACGCGCGGCAACTCTCTGGCCGCGGTTTCCCGTGGTATCGATAGGAAACCGTTGCCGGAGGTTTCAGGTGCCGCGTTTTACCGAAAGCGGGCCTTCGGCGACCGTGCCGATGCGCCGGGCTTCGGGGTAATGCCCCCGCAGGACGGCCAGGGCTTCGCTCTCGTCGGTCGCCGCGACGACACAGCAAAAGCCGCAGCCCATGTTGAAGACTTCGTGCATCTCTTCCCCGGAAACCCCGGCCCGCTCGGCAATCAAACCGAAGATCGGTTGTGGCTCCAGGGGATCTCCGATCTCATAGGTGACCTCGGACTTGAGCCGCAGCAGGTTGTCGAGCCCGCCCGAGGTGATGTGGGCGAGGCCGTGGACGGCCACGTTCGAAGCGAGCAGATCCATGATCGCCTTGACGTAGATCTCGGTCGGCTCGATCAGGATGTCGCCGAGCGGCTTGCCGAGCCGGTCGTCGTCCAAGGAGAGCCCTTCGAGGGCACTGCGGGCGAGTGTGTAACCGTTCGAATGGATGCCGGACGAAGGCAGGCCGATGACGACGTCGCCGGGCCCCACGGCCGAGCCGTCGATGATCGAATCAAGTCGCACGGTGCCGAAGCAGGCGCCGGCGATGTCGAATCCGCGCACCATGTCGCCCATCTGGGCGAGCTCGCCGCCCGGGATCTCGATCCCGGCCAGTTCGGCTCCCCGGGCGAGCCCGGTGCCGATCTGCTCGCACTGTTCCGGGTCGGCTTTCTCGACGGCGAGGTAGTCGAGCATCGCCAGGGGCTCGGCGCCGACGCAGATGATGTCGTTGACGTTCATGGCGATGCAGTCGATGCCGATCGTGTCGAAGCGGCCCAGCTCCTCGGCGATCAGAAGTTTGGTCCCGACGCCGTCGGTCGAGAGTGCGATGCCGGTCGTTTCGTCGAGCTTGATCACAGCGGCGTAATGGCCGCTGAGGTCGACCTGGCGCGACGGGCGGCCGAGCGTGGCCTTGCCGAGCGCGGCGACGAGCCGGCTCACCGCCTGGTCGGCAGCGCTCTGGCTCACCCCGGCCTGGGCGTAGGCGTCCGGTTCACTCACTGGTCTGAGGCAGGGCCGTGGTCATCACCAGAGGATTCAACACCAGAAGCGGGTCGACCCGTCAGCACGGCCAGGATCGTCAGGCCGAAGGCGATCCGGTAGATCGCATAGGGCCGGAGTGCGCGGTCCCTTTCGACGATTTCGATCAGGCCATTCGAGGCCAGGGTGGAGGCGAACGAGGTGGCGACGCCGATCGCGAGCCAGCGGCGCTGGTCCCGGGAGACGCCGCGCTTGGCCAGGCGGGCGCCCTTGAGTGCGACCGCGCCGAGGATCACGGGCAGGGCCACGGTCCGCGAGAGCAGGTTGGCCTGATCCCGGGAGAACCGCCGCAGGCGGGTGGCGGTCAGGGTCGCGCCGTTGCGGGAGACACCGGGCATCAGGGCGGCTGCCTGGGCCACTCCGAGCGCGAGCCCGTCGGCCGGATGAGCCTCGCCGCGGCCGCGGGTCTGGGGCCGCCGATCGGCGAGTGCCATGACGATTCCACCGCCGATCAGCCCGGCGGCGGTCGAGCGCGGTCCGCCGAGCCGGGCTTCTATCGTCCGCTCGAAGCGGTAGCCGACGACTGCGGCCGGGATGAAGGAGAGCGCGAGCACGACTGCCCGGCGGGTGTCGAAGGCGACGAGTTCCTCGGTGATCTCGTGCCGGCGGGTCAGCAGCAACGCCATCGCGGCACCCGCATGTAGAGCGACTTCGAAGCTCTTGCGCAGCTCGGGGTCGAGGCGCTCCCAGTCCCATCCGGCCAGGCGCGGCACCATAGCCAGGTGGGCGGAACTCGATACCGGAAGCAGCTCGGTCGGGCCCTGCACCAGACCGAGGATCACCGCCCGCTGAGTGTCAGTGGTTAGGTATTTCAGGCATCGAGCTTATTCCCGACTAGACTTTGGTGGTTCCATGCGACGCCCCGACTTCCATTTGCGCCGGTACCAGCTGTGGCAGATGGCCGGTGACGGCCTGCTCGTTGCCATTGCATATTTCCTCGCCTTCCAGCTGAGGTTCCTCGACGACCCCGGAACGATCCCGGGCCGTTACTTCGATCTCTTCCTGAGTTCGGTCGGTTTCGTGATCGTCGGCAAGGTCTTCATCTTCTATCTGTTCGGGCTCTACCAGAAGTGGTGGCGCTTCGTGGGCGGCCGCGACATCGCGCGCATCGTCCAGGCGGTGACCATCTCGAGCCTTCTGCTGATTGTGGTCTTCACCGTGGTCAAGCCCACCAACCTCTCGCTGCCGCGCTCGGTGGCGATGACCGACTTCCTGCTGACCATGATGCTGATCGCCGGCGCCCGCCTCGGCACCCGGCTGTTCAAGGAGAGACCGGACAAGGGGGCTCGCCTCGCCCGCGGTCGCGAGGTCCTGGTGGTCGGCGCCGGTTCCGGGGGCCAGATGGTCGTACGCGAGCTGCGACTCAACCCGCACCTCGGTGAACGCGCGATCGGCTTCGTCGACGACAACACCGGCATGCGCGGCATGCGGCTGCAGGGCATCACCGTGCTCGGCACCACCGACGAGATCGAGACGATCCTCGACGAAACCGAACCCGACGAAGTCGTGATCGCGATCCCTTCGGCGCCGGGCACCCTGCGCGGCAAGGTCGTGGCCGCCTGCCGCTCTCGCGACATCCGTGTGAAGACGTTGCCGACGGTCTTCGAGCTTCTGCGTGGCGGAGTCCAGCTCAGCCAGCAGCTGCGTGACGTTCAGGTGGAAGACGTGCTCGGCCGTGAACCGGTGGTGGTCGAGCTGGCCCGGGTCGGCGCCTACCTCGAGGACCAGGTCGTCCTGGTCACCGGCGCCGGTGGTTCGATCGGCTCCGAGCTCTGCCGCCAGATCGCCACCGTCAATCCGAAGCTGCTGATCATGCTCGACCACGCCGAAGACAACCTCTTCCAGATCGAACGCGAGATGGTCGCCGAGCGGCACTTCAACCGGGTCGAAGCAGTGCTGGCCGACTGCAAGGAGACCGAGCGCATGTTCGAGGTGATGCAGCGCTTCAAGCCGAACGTGGTCTTCCACGCCGCGGCCTACAAGCACGTGCCGCTGATGGAGTCGAACCCGCTCGAAGCGATCCGCAACAACGCGATCGCGACGAAGATCACCGCCGAGACCGCAGCCGCGGCCAAGGCCGAGCGCTTCGTGCTGATCTCGACCGACAAGGCGGTCACGCCGCAGACGGTGATGGGTGCCTCCAAGGCCCTGGCCGAATGGGCGGTGAGTGCCGCCGGCGAGAAGCACACCGATACCCGTTTCGTGAGTGTCCGCTTCGGCAACGTGCTCGGCTCGTCAGGCAGCGTCGTGCCGATCTTCCGCCGTCAGATCGAGCAGGGCGGACCGGTGACCGTGACTCATCCGGAGATGACGCGCTTCTTCATGACCATTCCCGAGGCGGTCCAGCTGGTGATCCGGGCGGCCGACACCGGCACCACCCGCGGCGACGTTTTCGTCCTCGACATGGGCGACCCGATCAAGATCGTCGACCTCGCCGAGAACATGATCAAGCTCGCTGGCTACGAGCCCCAGAAGGACATCGCGATCGAATTCACCGGCCCGCGGCCGGGGGAGAAGCTTCAGGAAGCGCTCTTCGGAGATGACGAGAAACCGCAGGCGACCGCTTCGAAGCGGATCATGCGGGCGGTGCGCGACGAGCGGATTGAAGCCCGATGGGTGGAGGAGACCCTCGACCGCCTGGAGCAGGTCGTCCTGACCGGGGACGAGTCGAATCTGGCCGAATCACTGGTCCGGATAGTCAATGCACCCGGCGAAAACATCCCCGTCGGGCCCGATAAAGCGGTGGTCTTTCCGCAGGAACCGGGTCAGGCGCTCTAAGATCCGCGATCTAGCACACGGGGCGCGCGCGCCCCGACTCGTCGGTGACCGAAGCGACCAAATCTTGGAGATCAGAGCTTGAATGACGTGATTCAAACTGTCGGTGCCTACGCCGGGCTCATAGCCCTGGTGGGCCTCGTCGTGGTTTCGATGCTCTGCTTCTCGATGTCGCGCGACCTGCGCCGGCTGCGCGAGTGGGCCGGAGGGGCCCCGGAACGTGACGCCGAGGTGCGCGAGGTCAGCGAGATCGTCGCCGAAGAGCGCTCGCAGGAACTGAAGGTCCTCGCCGAAAGGGAAGGGCGCCGGCTCGAGCGTTCGGGTCTTGCCGGCGATTCCTTCTGGGATCGGCTCGGCCAGACCGGCCGCATCCTGGCGATCGTCGCAGCGGTTGTGATCCTCGGCGCCGGCGCCGCATACGCGGGCACCACGCTGCTGGGCGGAGACGACGGCGGCAATGCGGGCAAGGACGGCGGTGGCAAGAAGTCGGCGCAGAGCGACGGCGGCGGGCCCAAGGCGGCCTCGATCGACGTCGCCGTACTCAACGGAACCGGCGGCGCGGAGGTCGGCCTGGCCGCGGAGTACGCGAACCAACTTGAAAAAGACGGCTTCAAGATCGGCTCGGTGACCGATGCCCAGGACACCTTCACCGAGAGCGTGGTCATGTACACGAAGGGCAACGAGGACGCCGCCAGGATGGTCGGCAAGTCCGTCGACATAGGTTCCACCGCCCTGATCACCTCGGAGGTCGCCGACCTCGTGCCGGGAGCCACGGTCACGGCAGTGATCGGTACCGATCACTCGCCGCTGCCTGGTGGATAGTCCGGATCGCCCCGGGCGGCTGCGCTGGGTGGCGCCGATCGCACTCGGGCTGCTCTTCATCGCCACGGTCGCGGCCTTCGGATGGTCGCAGCGGCTGAAGCGCGAACCCCTGGTCATCGACCGGGTCTCCTTCGTCGCAATTGGAGCGGAGAAGCATAAGCCCAGCGTGATCACCCCGAACGGCGACTGCCGGCGGGACGAGATCGCGATCAACTTCCGGACGACCAGGACCGACGTCGCCTCGGTGGAGATCATCGGGCCGAACGGCGGCACGGTGCGCCTGCTCGAGGGCAACCGCTTCTTCAAGCGATACCGCGAGCACGTGCTCTACTGGGACGGGAAGAAGGACAACGGCCGCGTGCCGAAGACCGAGCGGTACCGGGTGCGGATCACGATGAAGGAACTCGACCGGGTGCTTTATCTGCCCGGTTTGATCAGGCTGCGGAAGGTCCCGGCCGAGAAGTCTGCCTGCGTCGAAATCCCGATGAAGAGAAACTCCACGGTGGGTGAATCGTGATCGAGTCCGTGGTCGGACTGATCGCGGCCGGTTGCGCCGCCGTCGCGATCGTCGCGCAGCCGTCCCGCGCTCGCGCCCTGGCCATGGTCGCCGCCGTGATCCTGGCGCCGGCGCTGATCGCGGGCGACCAATGGCACGCGACCCAGGTGGCCGAGCTCCGAAACTCACCCGCCCTCTTGGGAGCGGCGCTCGCCGTCACCGCGGTGATGGTCGTCGCGCTCGCCGGGGTGATCAATCGCTGGCCGGTGCTGCTGCCGGTGCTGGTCCTGATCGCCCTGCCTTTCCGGGTACCGATCGAGGTTGGCGGCGAGGAAGCGAACCTGCTGATGCCGCTCTACCTGGTGATGGCCGGTGGCGCTGCGGCGTCGGTCTGGCGGCAGTGGTTCACACCGGAGCTCCAGGCCTCGGCCGGACCCGAGCGGGTCTCTCCCACCGGCATCGCCGCCTGGCTCAAGCCGCTGCTTGCCGCGTCGGTGGTGCTGTTCGCGATCGGGCTGTTCTATTCGGACGACCGCTCGGTCGGCCTGCAGAACCTCTGCTTCTTCCTGGTGCCGTTCTCGGTCGTCTTCGCGCTGATGATCGACGTCGAGTGGAATCCGCGGCGGCTCCGCATCGTCCTGATCACGATCATCTCGCTGGCCCTGGTCTGCGCCCTGGTCGGATTCGTCGAGCACCAGACGCGGGAGCTGCTCTGGAACAACACGGTGATCCGGACCAACGACTTCCACGTCTACTTCCGGGTCAACTCGCTCTTCTGGGATCCGAACGTCTACGGCCGCTACCTCGCTTTGGCGATCACGATCATCGCTGCGGCCCTGCTCTGGTCGCGGGATCGAAAGGAGGCAATCACCCTTTGCGTGGTTGCCGCGATCCTCTGGCTGGCTCTGGTCACGACCTTCTCCCAGTCAAGCTTCATCGCCCTACTGGCCGGGCTGGCCGCCCTGGCCGCGCTGCGGTGGAGCTTCAAGTGGGTCGGGATCGGGCTGGTCGCACTGCTGGCCGGGACGCTGCTCTTCGGCGCCGTGGCCGGCGGCCTGGTCAAGCTCGACCTCGACCGGTTGAACGCACAATCGAGCGGCCGCGCCGACCTCGTCTCCGGCGGTATCGACCTGTTCGAGAACCGGCCGGTCTTCGGTTATGGCTCGGGCGCCTTCTCGACCGCCTTCAAGGAGGAGGTGGCCGGACCGAACGCCCCGGTGACCGAGTCCCACACCGAACCGATCACGATCGGGGCGGAGCAGGGCATCGTCGGTCTGGCGCTCTACCTCGCCCTGGTCGTCGCCGCGATCGCCGCGCTCGGCGCCGGCATGAAGGCGGAGATGCCGGGACTCGGAGCACCGGCCGGAGCCGGAGCCGGGAAGCGAGGACCTCCCGCCTCACGGGCCGCGGTGCTCGCCGCGTTCATCGCCGTTCTCATCCACACGCTCACCTACGCCGGATTCCTCGACGACCCGATCACCTGGGTCCTGATCGCAATCGGCTATAGCCTCGCCTTTCCATGTCGGGCTACCTCCGCCGCCTAGCGAGCACAGGCGCCGCCTATACGGCGGCCAGCATCATTTCGAAGCTCATCGCGGTCGCGTTGTTGCCGCTTTACACGCGCTACCTCACGCCGTCCGATTATGGCGCGGCCGAGGTCCTCTTCGCCGCGGTGGTCGCGGCCAGCATCGTGATCCGGCTCGGCGTGGTCGAAGCCCTGCTGCGCTTCTATTACAAGACGGACGAAGACCCGGACCAGACCGTGGCCACTTCCTTCTCCGCGCTCTTCTGGGCCGGCACGGTCTCGGCCTTGATCCTCCTGCCCTTCGCCGCGCCGATCTCCGACGCGCTGCTCGGCCAGACCGACACCGAGCTCACCCGGATCGCGATCGGCGGCCTCTGGGTCCTGACCCTCTCCGAGTACCTGCTGACGATCTTCCGCCTCGATGAACGGGCCAGGGCTTTCTTCATCGTCACGGTGGCCTCGGTGCTGGTCACGATCCCGGTGACTGTGGTGCTTGTCGTCTACTACGACCTCGGCGCCGAAGGCCTGCTGCTCGGCTCCTACGGAACCGGCGTCGCTTTCGTGCTGTTGCTGATCGTCTACCACTGGAAACGGCTCTCGTTGATTCCCAACGTGCCGCTGCTCAAGCGCATGATGCGATTCGGCCTGCCGACGATGCCGGCCGAGCTCTCGCTCTACTCGCTCAGCTTCGTCGACCGGATCATCATCGCCCGCAGCCTCGGGCTGGCCGAAGCCGGCCTGTATTCCCTTGCCGTGAAAGTGTCGCAGTCGGTCAACGTGCTGGTTCGCGGTTTCCAGCTGGCCTTCCCGCCACTGGCCTATTCGATCGTCGACGACGACGAAGCGCGCCGGGCCTACTCGGCCGTGGTGACCTGGTTCGTCGTGTTGATGGCGATGGTGATCACGGCGATCTGGCTGACCGCCCCCTGGATCATCCGGATCTTCGCCGCGCCCGAGTACTTCCCGGCCGAGGAGGCGGTCGGCCCGGTCGCGGCCGGCACCGCGCTCTACGCGATCTACATGGTGCTGCTGGTCGTGCTCGGCCGCACCGGCCGCACCGAGTTCAACTTCCCGGCGACGCTGGCCGGCGTCACTGCCAACATCGGCCTCAACCTGGTCCTGGTCCCGATCTGGGGCATCGTCGGCGCCGCGGTCTCGCTGGTCATCTCGTATTCGATCGTGCTGGTCCTGATGTACATCTTCACCCAGCGCCTCTTCCCGGTCCCCTACGAGTGGCTGCGCCTGCTCAAGGTGGTCGGATCGAGCGCCATCCTGATCGCGATCGGCGAAGTACTGGTCCCGAACGACGGCCTGGCCTCGCTGGCGATCCGCCTCCTCCTGATCGCGGCCCTGCCGGTCCTGATGATCCTGATCGGTTTCTTTACGCCGAGCGAGAAGAAGTACCTGGCACTGCTGAAAGATCCGGCTGAGCTGAAGGAGAGGATCAAGGCCGCCCGAGCACAGGAAGCGGGGTCAGAGGGATCGAAGGACCAGGGCCTCTCAGAGGTCTACGAGGTAGAACAAATGAACGAGGACCTGAGGAACTAGTTTCGCCTGCCCTGGAACCAAGCCCCTCTGCTCCAGATATTTCGGAAATGGATGCAAAAATGGAGCAGAATGGACCGATCAAGGCTCGCTGGAGGACAAACGGGACCAAAGCCCGCCCCCACGTCGTCGTCCCACCCGAAGGTCGAAGCTGAGGGCAAATAAGCCCCCGGGCAGCTAGTCCATCGACGACATCATGCTGGCCCAGAAAATGTAGACCGCTACAACGAAGCCAATGGGAATCAAAAACAGGACGACGGCGAGAGACGTTATCCCTGCTGAAACCCTCTTGCCGTGCTTGATCTTCGCTTCAACCTCAGAATCATTCATCCGGTCACCCTAGCCTTTCGCGGTCTTGAAGGCTCAAGGTACTAGGGAACGAAGACCTGAGAAATTAGGCGCCGGATTTCCTAACTGGGAAATCACGACGTTTGCTGCAGTGGGCGGACCCCTGCGACATCGCACGGGTCAGGCCTCAGGGCACTGAACCCCGTTCTGCACCAGATTCTCGGAGATAGCGGTACAAAATGGACCAGAATGGCCAATCGCCCTGCCAAGGTCGGTTCTTTGCCGCGTTCAGTGCATATGGGACCACAACGCGGCACAGAAATAGGGGTCTGATCTAGGCTCGAATCATGAGGGAGATTGCCAGCACACTCGCAGTGATGGTGGGCCGATGAATTCCGGGCGCGGAGACGTCCCTCGACCACCGAAGGACTGGTGGGAACGTCAGGTGAACCTGGTTGCCGAAGTCCAGTTCTATCTGAGGTTCCAACTACGAAACACGCTCAAATCTCAGACATTCGCGGGTCACGATTCGCTTCGTCCCTTCGTGGGTGACGCAGACCACTATCTCGAGTATTGGGAGCAGCAGCTTGGTCAGAGGTTCTTCGACATGGGCACCTTCCTGCGCCTTGCAACGACTGTTGAGATGCTTCTTCGCGACTACTACCGAGTCGGCATGGGGCTCTCGAGTACCACCCGCATTGATGTCCAGCGGGGTACCTTTCAGCGAGTCTTTCCTTGGTCCGAAAACAACTTGATGGAATGTTTCCGGCGGGACATCGTGCTCGACCTCGACGAGAATCCTGCGATCGGTCGTATTCGGTTGCTCGTGGCACACCGACATCTCTACGCCCACTCGTCCGGTCTCATTTCTGACATATACATCTCAAATATCAAACGACTTACTGGGATCGACTTGACCGAAGACCCCGGACTTGTGGGCTATCCCGACAAGGACAGCTTCTATTTCACACCGCTCGATGAGCTCGATGCGTTTGTTGAAGATGTGAGGCGATTCTTCAGATTCTTTCCAACTGCCTGAGTCAAGGCCTCCCCAGGAAAAGGCCACCATGGAACCCCGTGACTAATGGGCTTTGGCTCGGTCGGCCAGTCCTTCGCCCCGGTAAGGGAATAGCGCCTGCCGGGTATGCGCTGCGTAGATTTTTGTGGGAGCCCCCGGCAACACCAGGCTCGCGACTGTCCTCAGCCCGTAAGTCCAAGCCGTAAGCAACCTCACGGCGAAGGCTGCCGCTTTTGAGTGGTGCTTCTTCATGTAGAGGTCGCGGTTTCGGTGGAACTCGACGATGCGGGGGAGGCCAGAGGAGAGGTCGTTCGAGAGCTGGTTGTGGTGAATGGCTTCGGCCGACGGCACGTAGAGGGTGTGCCAGCCGTTGTCGTCCAGGCGCTTGCAGAAGTCGCATTCGTCGTAATAGACGAAGAACTGTGGGTCGAGGTAGCCGATCTTTTCAGCCGCTTCGCGACGGACCATCAAGGCGCTCGACTGGCCCCAGTCGACCCGCCGGGTCAGTTCTCCCTGGCTTTCCACCGTGAAACGGCCGTGGAGGAACACGGCACCGATCAGCGCCGTCTCGACGCCGGGGAAGCGCCAGGCGCAGGCATACGGATTTCCGTCGCTGTCGAAGAGCTGGGCTCCGGCGGCAGCTGCCTCGGCATCCCCTTCGAGTGCCGCGTAGAGCGCTCCGGCAGCGCCGGGCCGCAGCTCCGAATCCTCGTTGAGCAGCAGGCAATAACGCCCGGTTGCCGCCTTCATCAGGGTCGAGTCGTTTTCGGCCTTTCCGACTTTGCTCTCGAGCTCGATCAGGCGCACATCCGGGTACCGCTCGCGGACCGCATCGGCCGAACCGTCGGTCGAAGCGTTGTCGAGAACGATGGTCTCGGTGCTCAGTTCGGCGGCACCGTGCCGCTCGATCGCCGCAAGGCAGTCGAGCAGGTAATCACGGCCGTCATTGTTGACCACGCAGTAGGAAAGGTCGGGTTCCACGGCCGCCAACGATAATCAGAGCGTGCGCATTCAGCTGATCGACCCCTCGGCGTTCACGCCGCCGTACGACCGGGCCCTCGCCCGGGCGCTGGCCGCTGCCGGGGAAGACGTCGAGCTGATCACCTCGCGCTTCCTCTACGGGCCGGTTCCCGAGGCAGACGGATACCGGGTCGACGAGAGTCTCTACCGGCGGAGTGCCAGCCGAGGCCTCGACGCGAAAGGCCGCCGGATCTTCAAGGCTGTCGAGCACCTGGCCGACATGCGTCGGCTGCGGGGAATGGTCGATGCCGATGTCGTCCACTACCAGTGGCTGACCATGCCGAACCTCGATCGCCGACTGTTGCCGCCGCAGCGCCCGCGGGTGCTGACGGCGCATTACATCCTTCCGCCCGAGCCGACGGCCCGCCAGAAGAAGAACGCCAATCGGGTTTTCGGATCGATGGACGCGGTCATCGCGCATTCGGAGTCCGGCGCCCAACGCCTGCATCAGGAGGTCGGTCTGCCGGAGGAAAAGGTGCGAGTGATCCCGCACGGCTCGTTCGACTATCTGACCGAACAGGCGGACGAGGTGCCCCTGCCAGTCGAACTGGAAGGTGCAGGGGGCCCGGTCATCCTGTTCTTCGGCCTGATCCGCCCCTACAAAGGCGTCGACGTGCTGCTCGACGCATTCGCCGAAGTCGAAGGGCCCGAGCTCTGGATCGTCGGTAATCCGCGCATGGACCTGACCGATCTCGAGGCGAACGCCGCCAGGGCCGGTGGCCGGGTCCGGTGGCTGCCGCGCTTCATCACCGACCGTGAGATTCCGGCGATCATGCGCGCGGCCGACTTGCTGGTGCTGCCCTACACAGACGGCGAGCAGTCGGGCGTGCTTTACACCGGGCTCGCTTTCGAGAAGCCGATGGTGATCTCCAATGTCGGCGGCCTCGGTGAAGTGGCTCGGGAACACGACGCGGCCAGGCTGGTCGAACCGGGCGACGTCGACGGCTTGGCCGAAGCCCTGACCGAACTGGTCAACGACGAAGGCGCCCGCGAGCAGCTGGCCTCCAAGGCCCGGACCGCCGCGCGCGGTCCGTTCGCCTGGGATTCGATCGCCGGCAAGACGATCGACCTGTACCGGGAGCTGGTCAAGTGATCATGCTCGTGGTCGCCATCCTCTTCTGGCTGTCCTGCGGCCTGATTGTCTACACGCATTTCGGCTATCCGATCGCCCTCTGGATGCTCGAAGCTTTCGGTCTCGGCTCCGGCGCCGGGCACCTGCGCGGGCGCCGGGTCGGCAGCTTCCCGTCCCTTGTCAAGGACGTGGACACGGACGAGAGCCAGCTGCCGGTGGTGACCCTGATCATCGCCGCCTACAACGAAGAAGCGGTGATCGAAGCGAAGGTGAAGAACGCCCTCGAACTCGAGTACCCGCGAGAGCTGCTGGAGATCATCGTCGCATCCGACGGCTCGACCGACACCACTGTGGCGATCGCAAAAGAGGCCGGCGCCGACCAGGTGCTGGACCTGCCGAGGAGAGGCAAGGTCGCAGTCCAGAATGCCGCCGCCGCTGCCGCCAGAGGTCAAATCCTCGCCTTCTCCGACGCCAATTCCGAATGGAAGCCGGATGCCCTCGCCGAGCTGCTCGAACCATTCCGTGACGACCGGGTGGGATACGTATGCGGGCAGGTGCGCTTCGTCGGCCCCGACGGCGGCAACCTCGAAGGCGCGTACTGGCGCTTCGAGATGAAGGTGCGGGAGCTCGAGTCCGAGCTTGCAGGCGTCACCGCCGGCAACGGCGGCATCTACGCGGTGCGCGCCGCCGAGTACCTTCCGCTCGACCCCTCCGGCAGCCATGACCTCTCGTTTCCGTTCGCCCTCGCCAAGCGTGGCTTCAGTTCCCTGTACCGCCCTCGCGCCTCGGCAAAAGAGAAGATGGTGCCGAGCATGGAAGGCGAACTCTCCCGCAAACGCCGCATGATGATCGGCCTTTACGACATCGTGGTCGGCGAAGGCATGATCGACCCGCGCGGCTACTCGCCGGTCTACCTTTTCGAAATCGCTTCCCACCGGCTGCTGCGTTACGCAACCCCGTTCCTGCATGTGATCGCGCTGGTTACCAACCTCGCGCTGCTCGGCAGCGGCTGGATCTACCCCTGGACCCTCGCCTTCCAGCTCCTGCTCCTTTTGGCGGCGGTCCTCGGCCGCTGGGTGCCGCTTCTGCCGTTCCGGGTTGCGCGTTATTACGTCATGGTCACGGCTTCGATCGCCCTTGGGCTCTGGGACCGCTGGCGCAAGGGCCCGCCCGGCTACTGGGAGAAGGCGGAAGGCACGCGGTGAACCGCCCCCTGGAAATCTTCCTGTCCCTGGTTGCACTGGTGCTCACCTCGCCGGTGACCCTGGTCGCATCGATCATGGTCCGCCTGGAGGGTGGGGGATCGGCGATCTATCGGCAGCGCCGGGTCGGAAAGAACGGGGTCGAGTTCGAGATGCTCAAGCTGCGCACGATGAAGCCGGGGTCGGATCCGGTCGGGGTCGGCACGATCGTGGCCTTGGGCGACCCGCGCGTCACCAGGGTCGGGCGCTGGCTGCGCCGGACCTCGCTCGACGAACTGCCCAACCTGGTCAACGTGCTGCGGGGGGAAATGGCCCTGGTCGGCCCCCGGCCGACGATTCCCACCCAGGTCGCCGCTTACACTGAGCGTCAGCACCGGCGCCACGAAGTCCGGCCCGGAATCACCGGCTGGGCCCAGGTCCAGGGCCGCGCCGGCATCCCCTGGGACGAGCGGATCGAGCTCGACGTCGAGTATGTCGACCAGCGCTCGCTGCGGCTCGACCTCGAAATCCTGCGCCGGACGATCTGGTTAGCGGCAACCGGCAAGGGTCTCGCGCCCGACTGAGAAGTCTGCTTCCTTTACTCTTTCCGGATGCGTATCGGTGAAATCATCAGCAGCAGCAAGCCCGTCTTCTCGGTCGAATTCTTCCCGCCGAAGACCGACGAGGGCCGCGTCCAGCTGCTCGACACGGCTCGCACGCTTTCCGAACTGGACCTCGATTTCGTTTCCGTCACCTACGGCGCCGGCGGCTCTACCCGCGAAGGCACGGTCGACATCACGACCGCCCTGAAGGAGGAGGTCGGCCTCGAAGTCATGGCCCACCTGAGCTGCGTCGGTGAAGGGAAGGTTGGCCTGGCCGAGACGCTCGACCGCCTGCGTGACGTCGGCATCGACAACATCTTCGCCCTGCGCGGCGACCCGCCCCGTGGTGAAACGGACTTCGTCCAGCCCGAGGGCGGCCTCGGCAGCGCGGCCGACCTGGCGGCGTTCATCACCGAGCGTTACGAGTTCGCGGTCGGCGGCGCCTGTTTCCCGGAGGTCTACCCGGAGGCGCCCGATCTCGACACCGACCTGAATTACCTCAAGACCAAGGTTGACGCGGGTGCCGAGTTCCTGATCACCCAGCTCTTCTTCGACAACCGCGCCTACTTCGATTTCGTCGACGCAGCCCGGCAGAAGGGCATCGACGTGCCGATCCTCGCCGGCATCATCCCGGTCACCGGATACGCCCACACCAAGCGGATCTGCGACCTCTGCGACGCGACGATCCCGTCCGACCTCGAAGCGGCGATGCTCGCCGCCCAGGGCGACGTGGAAGCCGAGTTCAACCTGGGCGTCGCCTATGCCGCCCAGCAGAGCGCCGAACTGCTCGCCGCCGGCGCCCCGGGCATCCACTTCTACGCCCTGAACAAGGCCCCCGCGACCCGGGCGGTCCTCGGAGCCCTGCGTGCCGCCCAGCCCTGGCGCGGCGCCCGCGGCCAGTCGATCGGGGCATGACGCCGGAAGCCGACGGCCCGGAAGAGGTCGGCGGTTCACCGACTCCGGTCGGCTATCTGATCGGCGCGGTCATGATCGTGCTGATCGCGGCAGGCATCTACTTCGCGCTGACCGCGGGCGGAAACGACGATCCGGGTTCGGCCCACCTCGCGACGCCGTCGTCGGGCAGCTCCAACGGCGTCCAGCCGGACGAACGGACCGGGACCCCGGTCAAGACGGGCACCACCGATCTGAAGGAAGCCGTCGGACAAGAAGCGTGCAAGATCCGGGCCGATCTGCCAGACGAAGGCAACAAGCACCTGACCCGCGACGACCCGGCCCCGGACTACAAGACGGTGCCGCCGACCTCCGGGCCGCACATCGGCCCGCCGCTGCAACAGGCGGACGGCGCTTACAGCGAAACGCCGCTGCCGGAAGACGTGGTCCATTCCCTCGAGCACGGCCGGATCGCGATCCAGTACGACCCGACGCTGCCGGAAGAGGCCCAGCTCGAACTCAAGGGCCTCTACGACTCGGCTTACAGCGGGGCGCTGCTCTTCCCCAACCCGGACATGCCGTACGCGGTTGCCGCCACGGCCTGGACCAACCTGATCGGGTGCGAGGAATATCACGGTGCGGCGACGCTCGACGCGATTCGCGCCTTCGCCGTGGAGAACTTCGACAACGCCCCCGAACCGCTCGACATCTTCCCGCCGATCCCGGGCCCCAGCTTCGCCGACTAGCTCAAAACGCTGAGAGCGTCTCGTACGAACATTTCGAAGCTCTCACTAAAGTCGGCATCTCCGGCTCTCCCAGGTCTTGTGATTTCCGATCGGCCGGCGAAGTATGGCCACAAATCTTCGACTAATAGGGCAGCACTACTCGAAAGTAGATACTGAGAACCATCCGATTCGGACGCCTCCCAGAGCCAGCGATTCAGCGTTCGGCAGGCGAAAAGATAGTTAGGCCACGGTTTGTACTCGACTAGTTCAATGTCTGCTCCGCTGAATAGCAGTGGCGACCAGCGCCATGATGGCAATTCGTATCTAGCCGCGCCCGAGCTCGATCCTTCGAGAATCACCCGAGCCGCTAGCAGTTCCGAAATGGACTCCTGGACATTCCGTTTTGAATAGGCCGTCGCCTCCGATAAGTCTCGGACTGACATTGACTTGTTTTGACGCGCGCAGAGAACGCGTACAAGTTCGGATCTAACGCTATTGCCGAGGATTGCTCGTAAGCGAAATGCAAAATTGATAGGAGCAAGCAGATTCGGAGACTCGGACTTGCCACTCGGTTGTGTGCGTTCTTTGAGAAAGTCAGCTGCAAGGTAGGAAGGGTCAGGGTTGTTGACAGTCAAGCTTGAGTCCCGAAAGAACGGATCCAAAGACTCCGATAAGTCCTCCGTTTCAATTGGCAGGAGTTGCTGACCAGTCCTCCTGGGCCCGAACTCAGAGGCCCATCCCAGAAGTGCGTTGACCAAGGCTCTGTCCTCCTTGTTCATACTTAGGTTTCGAAGTCGCTGCAGACTCACGATTCTGCGATTTGCTACGAACCAGTCACTAACTTCTTCGTGCAATCGAGGGTTATCGCGGCCAATCTCCAAGCTGAATAGAAGCAATGCTTCCGGGTCAATTGGTGTCTTCTCTGTTTGATCAAAAGATGAGAGCACCCCCATTTGCGACCACTGTCGCCAGGCAAATTCGGAAAGTGCGCGGCTGACTTCTTGCTTAAAGTTTTGAAGTTGCATCAGCCACCCCCAATGCCGCCAGAACTTGGATGAGGACCATCCGGTATCCCTCCGATGGATCGTGAGTCATTGTCCAGCGAGCTGCGTCGAGCAACTCATCTTCGGTCGGGTCGAGTGCCCGCAGGTCTGTCTCGTGCTTGCCTGGTCCTTGATCGACCGCCGCGTAGAGCTTGAAATGGACTTGATCGATGCGAGAGGCAAATTGAACGGTGAGGCTGTCTCCAAATGACTCCTCGACCATTCTTTTCTCAAAGCCGGCAGGGAGACCGAAATCCATGAGGTTCGCCGGTCCGGAATTAAGCCAGTCGGGCGGGAGCCGGAAGTCAGTTGCCACTTGGGCAATTGATTCGATGAGGTACGGGGGGAGGGGCCGAGCTTGCTTTAGGCCCTCATCGGATCCCAAGGCCACTAGGTCAACGTCTCGCGTCGCTCTCTCGATGTGACCCAGAGCCAGGAGCCCTGAACCACCGATTACAACCAGCTCAGCGCTATGTTGGCGCAGGCTTAGCTGGTCCCCGAGCGCGTCCAAGAGTTGGTTGAGGTCGGAGTTGTTCGAGATGTTGACCATCGCAAAACTGTATGTTATACATCTCGATTTAGGATGTTGAACATCTCTCCATTCAAAGGATTTTTGGGAAATTTGACCCAAACCTATGGGGTGGAGCCTAATCTTCTTTCATGGGCGGACCACTCAGAGCAGCGTGATCAGGCGCGGTAGGCGGGGAAGAAACCTTCAAGTGCGTCGGCCGGGCTGAGCGTTTCGTAGGCCGTCGGGTCGCAGACCAGCTCCGAGGTGAACCACTGCTCTTCCCGGTTGGCGAAACCTCGCTTGAACTCTTCCAGCGGATCGCCGGGGGTGATGCCACCGCCGAGGTTCAGCGGAAGGTTCATCCCCGCAGCGAAGTCGATCATCGCTTCGATCACGTTCTTCATCGGCGAGTCGCGCAGGTTCGAGTCGGCGGTCCCTGACAGGTAGTAATGGAGCAGGCCGTCGCTGGCGGCGGCGATCGAGGCGGCGGCGATGATGCCGTCTGCGTCGCGGGCCAGGGCCAGCCAGGTTTTCCGGGAAGACAGGATCAGGTCGAAATACTCCTCGGAGAAGAAGTACCGCTCGGCGGCGTCGGTCCGGATCATGGTCTCGGTGTAGGCCCGGTAAAAACCCCCGCGTTCCTCCGAGCCACACTCAGGCCCGGCCACGAAGTCGACTTCGTAGCCGCGCTTGACGTTCTTGCGGATCTGCTGGCGGTCGCTCATCCGGCTCTTCCGCGGTAGCTCCGGGTCGGAGAGCAGGCAGAGGTTGCGGGCCGTGACCCCGGTCAGCGGCACCTGGCCACCGAGCGAATGGCGCAGGAAGGCGGAGACGAGGCCGGTGCCGGAGAAGTCGATCGCGGCGGGCAGCACCGGTGGGCCGGCCTCACCTTCGTGCCGGAAGCCCGGGTAGCCGTAGGGCGAGATCGCGTCGACCTGTTCGGTGCCGTCGATCTGCCGGACGATGATCGGCGCCGTGATCGCGCCTTCGTCGAGGTTGATGCGCAGGGAGTGCGTGGTGCCTTCGGCTTCGAGGAACTGGGCCGACCGGAAGAACTCGGCCTCCGAGGCCGCCGCTCCACGGTCCTCGATCAACTCGGCTGAAGGATTCACCGGGCTCCGGCCGGGACGCAGCGGGTCACCACTTGGCCACCGCGGCGAAGAACTGATCCGGATTGACGCCCCAGACTTCGCAGTCGAGGAGAGTGCCGTCGGGCCGTTTGATGTGGTCGGGCATGGTGCCTTCGTGCCGCCAGCCCTGGGCGGCAACGACCCGCTTGGCCGCGGTGTTGAAGGAAGGGATGCGGCCGTACACCCGGTGGGCCCCGAATTCCTCGAAGGCCTTGGTCACGGTGAGGCGCTCGGCCCAGCGGCCGACCCCCTTGCCGCGGACCTCATCCCCGATCAGCGCGCCCAGCTCGGGCGCCGTCTGGCGGAAGAGGCCGTAGAGCGCGGTGAATCCGATCGGCTGCGTCCGCCCCGGCACCTCGATCGCGTACTTCCGGTCCTCGCCCGATTGCCCGGCGGCGTTCGCGGTCCAGCCGATCGCGTTCTCCATCGAAAAGGAATCGCGCTGTTCCATCAGGGTTCTGGTCGCCTCGCGGTTGTTGAACCAGCGGTGCACCGCTTCGGCGTCCTCGGGCCGGAAGTCCCGGATCGAGCATGAAGGAGTCTGTGACATCCCCCGATTGTATTGCCGGAAACCCGGCGGTAGTACCCGGGCCGTTACTTCTCGGCGCGGCGCTGGAAGATCGATTCGATCTGTTCCAGCGAGCGGCCCTTGGTCTCCGGCACGAAGCGCCAGCAGAACCAGAGGGTGACCAGACCGATTGCCCCGTAGAGCCAGAAGGTTCCGGTCTGTCCGGCGAGGTCGATCAGCGGCAGGAAGGTCAGAGAAACCAGGAAGTTGAAGAACCAGTTGGTCATGGTGCCGGCCGAAGCGGCCTTGCTGCGCACCGAAAGCGGGTAGATCTCGGCGTTCAGCAGCCAGAAGATCGGGCCGAGGCTGATCGCGAAGGAGGAGACGAAGAGCATCAGGCTGCCGACCGCGATGACCGTGGTGATCGTGCCGGTCTCGCCGAGGAAGGCGCAACCGAGCAGGAACAGCGAGAGCGACATGCCGGCAACACCGATAAAGAGCATTTCGCGGCGTCCGCGCTTGTCGAGCAGGCGCAGCGCGACGACTGTCATGACCACGTTGATGATGCCGACGCCGAGCGAAGCCAGGATCGCCGAGGAGTCGGAATCGATGCCGGTGTCCTGGATGATCGTCGGCGCGTAGTAGATGACCGTGTTGATGCCGGTGATCTGCTGGAGGATCGCGAGGCCGATGCCGACCAGCAGCGCTGCCTTGATCGCCGGTCGCATCAGGTCCTTCCAGCTGCCCGTATCGGCATCCTGGTCCATCGAAACCTTGATTTCTTCGAGCTCGCGGTTGATCGCCTCTTCGCCACCGGTCCTGACCGTGCGCAGAGCCTCGGCGGCATCGTCACGCCGGCCCTTCATGATCAGCCAGCGTGGGCTGGACGGAAGTCGTAAGACGCCGAAGAAGAGGAAGGCCGCAGGCACCGCGCCGAGACCAAGCATCCAGCGCCAGCCTTCGTCGACGCTGGAGAAGGCGAGGCCGACCAGGTAGGCGACCAGGATGCCGACGGTGACCGCGAGCTGGAAGAACGTGACGAGGCGGCCACGCATGTCGGCCGGGGCGATCTCGGAGATGTAGACCGGGGCCACCGCCGAAGCGACACCGATGCCGAAGCCGATCACGACCCGCGAGACGATCAGCAGCGCGGACTCCTGCGCCACCGCCGAGACGATGGCACCGACGATGAAGATGGTGGCCGAGGCGAGGATCAGTGAGCGGCGGCCGTACTTGTCGGCCCCGCGGCTGGCGAACCAGGCACCGAAGACCGCGCCGATCGGCACCGCGCCGACGACCATTCCGGACTGAAGGCTCGTGAGGTTGAAATCAGGAGTGATCGTGAGCAGTGCGCCGGCGATGATGCCGGTGTCGTAACCGAACAACAGGCCAGCAAGGCCCGCAATTGCGGCGGTCATTGTCACGTTCCGCCTGGCCTGGGCTGCGGTTACCTCGCTCCCCTTCACAAATCCATCCTTCCATGAATGGCGGACGTTCGCCAGTCGTTGCTTTCCCGGGCGGTCAGAACCGCTCAGTCATGATGGTGCGGTGCCACCGAACCCACCCAGGAGACTGAGCCAGGCGCAGGCCCGGCGCATCGCTCTCGCCGCCCAGGGATTTGCCAGGCCCCGCCCCAACGGGCCGGTCACGATGCGCCAGGTCCAGGGCGTGATCGACCAGATCGGTCTGATCCAGATCGACTCGGTCAACGTGCTGGCCCGGGCCCACCTGATGCCGCTCTTCTCACGCCTCGGCCCTTACGACATCGACCTGCTGAAGCGCGCCTCGGAGAAGCCGCCACGGCGGCTGGTCGAGTACTGGGCCCACGAAGCATCGCTGGTCCCGCCCGAAACGCATCGCCTGCTGCGCTGGCGGATGGAGCGGGCCGATCAGGAGGCGTGGCGCACGGTCCGCGCCGCGGGCGGCAACCCCGAACTGCTCGAGGCGGTGCTCGACGAGATCGGGCGCTCCGGCCCGGTCACCGCCGCCGAGCTCGGTGAGCGGGTCGACCCCGACCACGTGCCTGACAAGAAGAACTGGGGCTGGAACTGGCCGCCGGTCAAGAGTGCCACCGAGTACCTCTTCTGGTCCGGCCGCATCACTTCGGCCGGCCGCACCAACCAGTTCGCCCGGCGTTACGACCTGACCGAGCGGGTCCTGCCGGAGCACGTGCACGGCGCCGAGACGCCCGCGGAGGCGGCGGCGATGGTTGAACTGATCGAGATCTCGGCCCGGGCCCACGGCGTCGGCACCGCCCGCTGCCTGCGCGACTACTTCCGGCTCGGAGCCAAAGAGGCCGCGGTCGCGATCGAAGCTCTGGTTGAAGCCGGGACGCTGCTGCCGGTCGAAGTCGAGGGCTTCGGCGGACCCGGGTACCTGCACGCTCAGGCGAAGCGCCCGCGGAAGATCGAGGCCAGGGCGCTGCTGGCGCCGTTCGACCCGCTGGTCTTCGAACGCGCCCGCCTCGAGGAGCTTTTCGGCGTCCATTTCCGGATCGAGATCTATACCCCGAAGGCGAAGCGGAAGTTCGGTTATTACGTGCTGCCGTTCCTGCTGAACGAGAGCATCGTCGGCCGGGTTGACCTGAAGGCCGATCGCGACAACTCGGCCCTCCTGGTCAAGGGTGCGTTCGCCGAGGAGGACGCGCCGAGGGAGACCGCCGCCGAACTCGCGGCCGAACTGCGCCTGATGGCCGGCTGGCTCGGACTTGAGCGGGTCGTGGTCGAGCCGAACGGGGACCTGGCCGCCGAGCTGGCCGGAGCCGTCCGGTGAGCCCGGCCCCGCTCGCCACCGGCCCCGGGCGCTACGCGCCGAGCCCTACGGCCAAGCTCCACCTCGGCAACCTGCGCACGGCACTGATCGCCTGGCTTGCTGCCCGTTCCAGAGGGGCCGGGTTTCTGATGAGGATCGAAGACCTCGATCGCGGCCGCTCACGGGAAGAATGGATCGGCACCCAGCTGAAGGAGCTCGAGCTACTGGGCATCGACTGGGATGGGGAACCGGTCCGTCAGAGCGAGCGTGACGGGCTCTACGCGGAGGCGGTCCGGCAACTCGAGGTCGATGGTCTGACCTACGAATGCTTCTGCACCCGCGCCGAGATTCGCGATGCGTCATCAGCCCCGCACGGCGACCTGCCGGAGGGTGCCTACCCGGGGACCTGCGCGAACCTGACTGAAACCGAGCTCGCGGAGAAGCGCGCCTCGAGTCGTCCGCCGGCCTTGCGGGTCCACGCGAGCGCGGCCTCGGTCACCTTTCAGGATCTGGTCTGCGGCGAGACGACCGGAATCGTCGACGACTTCGTGATCAGGCGAAACGACGGCGACCACGCTTACAACCTCGCGGTTACGGTCGATGACGCCGCGCAGGCGATCGACGAGGTGGTGCGAGGAGCCGACCTGCTCGATTCGACTCCGCGGCAGCTCTGGCTCTACGAGCACCTCGGATTGCGCGCGCCGGCGGCCTGGGCGCACGTTCCGCTGATGCTAGGCGATGACGGCGCCCGCCTCGCCAAGCGCCACGGCGCGGTGACCCTGGAGGAACGCCTTGGGGGAGGCGAGTCAATCGAAGCGATCGTTGGCGAGCTGGCGGCCTCGGCCGGCCTGATCGAACCGGGCCGTGCGATCAGCGCTCGCGAGCTGATTGCGGACTTCAGCTGGCCAAGCCTGTGATTGCAGACCCTGTGGGACCGCGGCGAGCCGAGCGCCTACTCGAAGTCGATTCTCGACGGCGGCCTCGGGACACCTCCGCACAAGGTCCTGATCCAGGAATCGTTCGGCGACCATCAGGTCACCAACACCCAGACCCAGACCCTTGCCCGGGCGCTCGGCGCGACCGCCAAGGCGCCGATCCTCGCCCCGGGCCGGATCACCGACCTCGGCCACACGGCCGACCCCGACGGCGACTACCTGTTCACGCCGATGGACGAAGTCGACCCGTACTGGAACATCCCGCAGGCGCCTTCCAACCAGTTCAACCGGGCGGGCGGCCTGCCGGGCGAGAACGCGGTGATGATGACCACCGATACCGGCGACGTCCGGCCTGGCGAGTCGGGCGAGCCGATAGTCATCGGCACCAAGGCCAACCCGGACTGGAACATCGCGCCGGTCTCCGGCACCGCTTCCGTCGACAACGAGGGCTACGACCCGCACCAGCCCGGCGCGACCAGCCCGGCGATCCAGCAGATGCTGAGTCCGTTCCTGACCGGCCAGGGTTACTTCGATCCCTGTGGCAACGGTCCCCCTGACATCAACGGCCAGCCGCCGTTCGCGACGCCTCTGTCGTCACCGAATCCGGTGCCTTGCCCGGCGCCGCCGGTCGACTACATCCGGAACGGGCACTGATTCTGAGGCGTGCTGACGGTCCAGTGACCACACGGTCGTGGCGATCCCCGCAATCCTCAGGCGATGGGCGGCGGGTCGCCTTCGGCGCTCGAGGCGAGGCTGGGATCCCACTTGCAGACGTCGCAGGCGTGCTGGAAGACGGCGCGGGCGAAATCGAGCGCGGTGCCGCGCGGATCGTCGCTGGTGCGCACGTCGTCCCAGTCGAGCACGTACTCTCCGAGATCCTCCGCCCAGCGGCCGCCACCTGGCGGTGACTCGCCGGCAAAGCCCTCCTTCGCCGGGTGTGCGTAGGCGTAGTAGGCGGCCTTGCCGTAGCGGCCGTCACCGGGCCACCACCCGATCGCCACCTCCTGGGCGTCCATCGCATTTCGCATGATGAAATCGTCGGAAGGCGGTGGGGCGGGGTGGCCGGAGAAGAGGTTTACCGCCAGGTCGAACGAGCCCCACCAGGCGTTGACCGGTGTCGAGCGGCCGCGGTATGGCGCCCGGAATTCCGCCAGCGCCAGGGCTGCCTCGGTGGCCGCGATGAAGTAATCGGCGACCTTGGCCGGATCGTAGACGTGGTGCTCCTCGTCTTCATCCAGCGGGACGGTCCAGGAGACCTCCTGTGGATTGGTTGCGATCTCGACCTCGCCGGCCAGGCTCGAGACGATCGCGATCACGCCTTTGGTCACGTCGCCGACCGAGGTGCTCGGGTAGAGCGGGACCCGGTCGCCGAGTCCGTTGCTGTGCTCGACCACGGCCTCGTGGGTGTGGAGGTCCAGCGCCACTACTACCGACCCGGAGCCGTCGGGGGCGGGTAGCGGCGCGGTCTCCCAGCCCCGTGCGGTCAGCCGCAGTGCGGCGTGCTGAAGCTGTGGTTCGGGAGGAGCCAGCGCCACGGCCAGCTTGCCGAGGATCTGGGTGTGAGCGTGGAGCGTGTCGCAGCTCTCGCTCCAGTCGTCATAAGAAACAGAAGGAAGGTTCGGGGCCATGACTCGACCCTAGCCGACGGCGATTCCGGGCCCAGGGGCAGGTCTCCTGCGGCTTGGCCAGCGCCCCGTCGGGCAGGCGTCATTCCAAATGGCAGCTCCCGAAGTCCGGGTAGCCGGTCTGACTAGAGGCGTTTCAGCACGGCCTTGGCGGCGTCTTCGCCTGACCGCAGCGCGCCGTCCATGTAGCCGTTCCAGATCGTCGCGTGCTCGGCCCCGGCCCAGTGGATGCGGCCACACGGCTTGCGGATCGCGGGCCCGTAGTCGGTGAGCACTCCGGGTGGCAGGAAGCCGCCGTAACAGCCGCGGGTCCATTCCTCGCTCGCCCAGTTCTTCTCGACGTACTGCTTGGGCTTGCCCGCCTGGGTGCCGATCGTGCGCTTGAAGCACTCGAGCACGGCGGCCTTGCGCTTGGCCGGTGACATCTTCCCGGCGCGGCGGGCCTCCTGGCCTTCGATGAATCCGAGCAGCACGCCCTTGGAACCGTCGGGCGGGGAGTTGTCGTACATCAGCTTGACCGGGCCGACGTCGGAGTTGACGTACCCGGAGAGGCCTTCGTCGCGCCAGAAGGGCTTGGGGTAGACGGCCTGGACCTTGATCGCGTTGCCCTGGGGGAAACGCTGGATCAGCTGGGCGCGGTCGAACGACAGGATCGGGTCGTAAGTGATCGCGGCGCTGACGGCCGGCGGCACAGCGACGATCACCTGCCTGGCCTTGAAGGTGCCCTTGTCGCTGATCACGTGGCAGGTCTTGCCGTGCTGTTCGATCCGGCGCACCGGTGCGTTCAGCACGACCCGTTTGCCGAGGCGTTTGGCCATCTCGATCGAGATTCGCTGCGATCCGCCGACGAAACGTGACTCCTGGGCGCCGTCGGTGGTCGAGGTGAGCCGGATGAAGCTGCCCTCGGTCGTTTCGTTGCCGGCCGAGGAGATGTAGAAGAGCACGTTGAGCAGGGAGATATCGCGTGGCTCGCAGGCCCAGACCGCGTTGGTGGCGAGGTCGGTGAGGAAGCGGCCGCCGCTGCTACTGGTGTTGGCGAGCTTGAAGGTCTCCAGGGTCTGGCCGTCGTACTCGAGCGCGTTCGGGGAGTTCCAGGGTGAAGTGCGCGAGATGGCCTTGCCGAGCTCGTCCAGCTTGAAGACCATGCCGATCGCGTCGCCTGCATCCGGGTCCGGCGGAATCGGTGAGGTCACGTCGTAGAGCTTGCGCTCGCCGTTCCGGTAGTAAACGCCCTCGCCGGTCCAGTAGCTCTTGAAGGTCTTGACCTTCAGGTCGGAGGCCAGTTTGGCCAGCTTGTCCTGGGTCGGGCCGATCCACTGCCCGCCGACCTCGATCACGTCACCGCCACCGATGTCGTGGTTCAGGGTGCGTCCGCCGACCCGCCCACGGGCCTCGAGCACTTTGACCTTCTTGCCTTGAGCGGCGAGCTTGCGCGCGGCCATCAGGCCGGCCAGTCCGGCACCGACGACGACTGCGTCGTATCGCGTGGAAGGACCACGCTTCTTCGCGGCAGAAGAGGAGGCGGGAATGACCGCTCCGGCGGCGGCCACGGCACCCGCACCGATCAGACTGCGTCGGGAAAGTTTCTCGGTCATCGGTTGCTCCTCCTGCTCTGAGTGGTTAGGGCGAACGCCACTGCGGGCATCATCTCAGACCGATGTCTGACCCCTACCGCTTACAACGCTTCGTGGGCGCCCGTGATGCGGCGAGCCTCCGACCTGACGCTGGTATGGCTTAGGTTCCCCCCATGCCCTCTATGCGGATCCTCATCGCTTCTGCCGTCCTGCTGGCCGCATTGGTCAGCGTCCCCGCGACCCAGGCCAAGAAGGTAAATGGCTGCGTGCTCAAGCCGAAAGCCAAGTGCGCTTCGAAGAAGCTCAACTGGAAACTCAGCTTCCACGGCAAGCTCAACGGAGCGAACTTCCGCAAAACGAAGCTTCGTGGAGCGGACCTCAGGAACGCCAATCTCAAGGGTGCGGATCTCCGCTTCGCCGATCTCACCAGCGCCGACCTCACCGGGGCCTCTCTGAAGGGCGCGAAACTGAAGGGTGCAGTTCTCAACAACATCAACTTCACCGACACGGACATCACCGGGGCCAACCTGGCCGCGGTGGAAGCCGAAAATTCACGTTTCTATGGAGCCGAACTCAAGAATTCGGTGATGAGCAACGGCAATTTCAGCAACGCCAACTTCTACGGTGCGGATTTCACCAACGCGAACCTGGCCGGCTCGAACTCCCCACCCCCGCCGCCGCCGTTCTCCAACGCGAAGCCCAAGACGACCACCAACCTGATCAACGCCAATCTCTGGGGAGCGACGCTCGCCGGCACCGATCTGACCAACGTCAACCTCGAGAACGCGAATCTCTATGGCGTGGTTGCCTCACCGGCCCCGGCAAACTTCACCGGCGCCCTGCTCTACTCGGCGAACCTCAGCAGCGCGATCTTCGACGGGGCGAACTTCACCAATGCCTTCATGCACGCCAGCTCGATCCAGATCACATCCCTCAACGGGGCGAACTTCACGAACGCGTCGCTGGGGTCGGTCGTGATCCTGAACTCGAGTTTTCTGGGAGCGAATTTCACCGGCGCGATCTTTCCCCGGGCCGTCTGGATCAACGTCACCTGTCCTGACGGCACAACTCAGAGCACAGCCTGCGCTCCCTAGACGCCATCAGCGCCTCGTGGCTGGGCATCGTCGGCGGCTTCTGGGGATCCGGCGAAGCCGGACCAAGGCTTCAATGACGCCCGGGCGGTGGGTCACAGGCGGGGGTGCCCCCGGGTAGCCGGTACCGGTTTTTCGCGACCAGTCGATAGGCGCGCACTGCCACCCACGAGATTCCCGGCAGCAGGAGCAAACGGCCGGCGGCCCTCCAGACTCCGCCGGCCGAGATCAGGGCCCCGGCGATCGCTTCGTGTCCTGAGCGGACGACGCCGTCGGTCTGCACCCACTGGACTGCGTCGGCGGCCTGCTGCTCAGTCATTCCCAGCTCAGCCAGATCGGTGAGTTGCCAGGCGACGATCTCGGCGTCGGGCCCGATCCGTTTCAGGACGTTCACGCTGCTCTGGCAGAACGCGCAGTCGCCGTCGTAGACGAGTACCGGCCGCTTGCTCATCTCAATCCCACGATTCGCCGAGCAGCCGGTCGACCGCGAGCTGGACCACATCGGAACGGGACCGGTCGCCGTGAGGGGCCGAGATGAAGTAGCTGCCGATCATCAGCGAGTAGGCAAGCATGCTGCGGGCTTCGACGTCTTTTTCATCCGCGCAGAACTCCCCGAACTGTGAGCGCAGGAACGTCATGCGCCGGTCGTCGACCCGGTGCATGAGTTTGGCGATGTCCTTGTCGCGGCGGGCCCAGTCCCGGAGTGCCAGGTCGACCTCAAACATGTCCTCGGCTGACGGGGCCAGTTCGAAGAGCCGCTGCAGCTTTTCCCGCGCGTCTGCCGGATCGTTCTCGAGGAGGGCGATGACATCCTCGGTCCCGTCCCTTTCCCAGCTGTCGAGCGCCTCATCGAGCAACGCCTGCCGGTTCTTGAAGTGCCAGTAAAAGCCACCCTTGGAAACTCCCAGGCCGGCCGCGAGCGCTTCGATTCGGACCGCCTCGGGCCCTCCCTCTGCGAGGGCCTTCAGTGCTGCGTCGATCCAGTCTTCGCGGGGTGTCTGGACCTTGGCCACCCGTGTATCTATACGGCACCGTATTGACAGATGCAAGTGAGCTTGCTAAACATCCATACGACACCGTATGGAAACGAGGAACGAAATGAGACTGCCGAACACCGCACACGACTCCGAACGCTGGCGCATCGACGAGATCGTGCCGGACTTCACCCTGCTCGACGTCTGGGCGCTGCCGGCGAAGGGTGGACCCGGCGAATTTCCCGACCTGCTCGAAGTGATGAACTCGATCGACCCGGCTGGAGGCGACTCAGTCCCGGCCAAGGCACTATGGAAGTTACGTGACGAACTCGGAAAATGGTTCGGCCTCGGCCGGACTTCAACCTCTACTGACCACACTGCCAATGACGAGGTCCTGCCGATCCCGGGGGCAGAAGAACTCACCCTCGCCGACCGGCTGCCGGAGGATCTGCAGGGAACGGTGTCGGCCGAGGAGTTCCGCCCGGACAGTCCGTTCACCCCGCTCTACTTGACCGACGACGAAACCGCGGCGGAGATCTCGAATCAGACGGTCCACGGCGTGATGCACCTGGCCTGGGCCGAGCAGGAGGACGGCCGCTTCCAGGGGCTGATGTCTGTTTACGTCAAGCCACGCGGCCGGTTCGGGGACGGGTACATGGCCCTGATCGGTCCGTTCCGGCATTGGATCGTCTACCCGGCCCTGATGCGACAGATCGAAGTGGCCTGGGACGCACGCGTTCCGACCGAAAGCGGCCTAAAGGGCACGCCACGACCGCGGACCTGATACCACGGACGGAATCAACACCGTCCTGATCACCGGCGCCACCCGCGGACTCGGGCTCGCCGCCGCCCACGCCGCCGCTACACCACCTCCAAGCTCCTGAATGCAGCCACGGCGGCCGCGCTCGCGCGACAACCTAGGTATCGAAAGTCCACCCAGTCCATGGAGCTAGTCGGAGTCGAACCGACGACCTCTTGGGTGCGATCCAAGCGCTCTGCCAACTGAGCTATAGCCCCGGGGCGGCAAAGGATACGGAGATTCGATGTGCAAAGAGAGTGAGTCATGCCAATTGTCCGACAAAACCCCATAAGCTTTATTGCAAGCGTCAGCTACTGAGACGATATGGGAATCCTCGACGAAGCAATCAGAGAACACCTTGAACTGAAACGCTCGCACGGCGCGGAGGAATCCGAGCTGGACGGCCTCCAGGCGGAAGCGTTCGGCCCGGCTGACCGGCCTGACGCGGTCGAGGCCCAGACCGAGGTGATCAGCCCCGGCTCGAGCCTGACCACGCCGGCCGGCGAAGGTGACCAGCTGGACAAAGTCTTTGAGGCCACCCGCGCGGCGGGGGACACCGGCGAAACGGAACTCCCCTCGGGAGAAGCCACCGAGGCCACCGAAGCGGCCGAGACCTCCGATGAAGAAGCCACTGTCGCCGAGCACGTAATCCCTTCGCCTCCGCCCGAGGCGACCCAAACTGAACTGCCCGCAGACGACGCGATTCACGAGGCCGGACCACCGGAGCCGGCGGCACCCAGCGCCCCCGCGGCCGACCAGGACTTCGATGACGTTGAAGGCGGCGACGCCGGGGATGCGCTCCAGCGGGAACGCTTGACCCTTTCCGGCCACCCGACCGAGCATTACGACGTCGACGCCGCGATCGCCGAGGAGGAAGAGATCGACATCCTCAGCGAGAGCTCGCTGTCGGATGAACTCGACCGCGCCCTCGACGGCCCCGAAGAGTCCGGCTCCACCGAGCCCGAACCGGCCGCCGCGGCTCCTGTGGAACCCGCCGCACCGGCCATGCCTGACGAACCGGCGAGCGATGAGTTCGAAACCGGGCTGGAAGATGACGTCGACGATTCCGAGCCGGAAGCCGAAGAAGCCGAGGCCGAGCTCGAAGCGGAGGAAACCGAGGAAGGGGTGGAACCGGCCGAAAAGGACGAACCCGCCGAAGATCCCGACTCCGACTTCTTCGACCAGGACGATCCGCTGGAGGCGACTCCCGACTTCCTCGAAGAGACACCCGAACACGACCGACTCTGGTTCGAGCAGAAGCCGCCCAAGGACTTCGAGTTCGGCGATTGACCCCGGGCACCGGCCCGGTGCCCTCGCTGTTCCTTACAATCCCGAAAAGGGGTTGAACCCCACGCGGGGCCTTAGCTCAGTTGGCAGAGCACCTGCTTTGCAAGCAGGATGTCGCCGGTTCGATTCCGGCAGGCTCCATCTCAATGGTTGCTTGCTTTCAAGGATGCAGGCACCCTGACTCCAATGCTGCTTTTCGCGCATTGGAGGCACTCGCTCGACCGCCCTGCCGACCCGCTGAGCCACAGCGTGTGGCTCGCTGACGGGTCTGCGCGGGGGTGTCGTCTACGACGTGGCGGAGGCGCCCCGTCCGACCGGCTCGTCGTGGTCGGCCTCCCGAGTTGCGCGAGGCGGGCGCTAGGCGGTTGCCGAGGCGAGCAGCACCACGTTCGAGAAGCTCAGCGGCTTTGAGCCACCCCCCGCATCCGCTGCGGCCTGCGTGATCGCGTCCCATGCCTCTTCTTGGGCCTCGCCTGCGTGCTGCTCGATCATCGCCCGGATCGGGGCGGCGATCGCCCTGATGTAGGCGGTGAAGTGCTCCGGGGAGTCGAACTCGAAGGTGACCTCGTCCTGCTCCACGGCGACCTTCGAGAACCCACCTCCTTCGAGTAACCCGCCGATGGCAGCGGGGGTGGGCCGGGAGAGGGGTCCGGGCGTTCCGGCCGGGGCCGGGGGCACGTCCAGCCGCTCCATCGTCGTCCTCATCGGAATCGAGAGGAAGGGGACCTGATCGGGCTCGCCCCACGAGCTGATCGCCATCCGCGCGCCCGGCTTGAGGAAGCCTCGGATGCGCCCCGCGGCGGCCTCCGCGTCAGGCTCGAAGATGATTCCCCAGCGCGAGACGGCGGCGTCGAAGCTCGCGTGCGGAAAATCGAGGCTGGAGGCGTCCGACTCCATGAACTCGACGTTGCCCAAGCCGGCCGTCGCCGCGCGTTCACGCCCGAACGCGAGCATCTCGGCGGAGATGTCCGTGGCCACAACGCGGCCCTCCGGGCCGGCCTTACGCGCGGCGGTGAGCGCCGGCTCGCCATAGCCGGCGGCGACGTCCAGGACCCGGCTTCCCGACTGCACATCAGCGAGCTCCACCAGCCGCTCGCTGATGTGCCCGTCTGCGCTGTCATTGAACTCGCTCCACTCCTTCCATCCCACCGCAGCAGAGTCCCAGTGCTTGTGCTGCGCCTCGCGGAAGTCGACCGGGTTGATCGTCTTGGATTCCATGTTCGCTCCTCCTTACCACCCCATTGCAGTGCACGGCGACGTTAGCCGATTCGGGTCACCGGCGGACTCGCAGCGACGACTGCATCGCTTCCGCTTCGGCTCCGGATGACCATCTGCCTCAGCTGGAAGGCGACCTCTTCCTCACCGACGGCGGCATCGAGACGGTCCTGATCTTTCACCAGGGCCTCGAGCTTCCGGCCTTCGCCGCGTTCGACCTGCTCAAGGACGAGGCCGGGACCGAGGCGCTCCGCGCCTACTACGCCCCTTACGCCGAGTTGGCGCGCGAGCCCCGGGTGGGGCCGGCAGATCGGCTACGGCGAAGAGGAGCTGGAGGCGATGAACCGCAAGGCAATAGCGCTGATGGCCGAGCTTCGAGCGCGCTACAAGAACGGGGCGCCGGTCGTGATCAGCGGCTGTGTCGGGCCCCACGGCGACGGCTACAACCCCGCCATCCTGCTCACGGCTGACGCCGCCCAGGAGTACCACGCGACCCAGATCGAGACCTTTCGCGACACCGAGGCCGACATGGTTACCGCGATCACGATGACCTATGCCGACGAGGCGATCGGGATCGCCCGCGCCGCGGGAGAGGCAGGCTTGCCGGCGGCAATCTCGTTCACGCTTGAAACCGACGGGCGGCTTCCGAGCGGCCTCACGCTCGGCGAGGCGATCGAGAAGGTCGACGCCGAGACCGGCGCTGCACCCGCCTACTACATGATCATCTGCGTCCATCCGACCCATTTCGAAGGCAGCTTCGACCCGAAGGAACCGTGGATCTCCCGCAGCTCAACGTTCTCGGCTGCTGCTGCGGCACCGACCCCGGACCGATGTACGAACTCCACCTCGATCCGGAGCACGTACTCATCCTCAACGGCAAAGTGATTGAGATGCTGCGCGCCGACCAGTCCGCTTCGGAGCTGACCACCCGGTTTCACGTGCGCCACATCGCGGTCGAGCTCAAGCCGAAGCGCGACGGCAGCCACCGACTGAGAATGGGCCTGCGCCGCGACGGTGGAGTCTGGAACCTCTGCGATGCGAAGGTGCCGCCCGAGAAGCTAGACGACGTCCAGCGGTTCTTCGAAGCCGCGAAGCGAGAGGCCGCCCGGTGACTCAGCCAGTGGTCAGCGAGTAGACCGCGCCTTCCGCCAGGAGATTGCGGGCGCGGGTTGTAAAGGCCGGAGCTTTGTGCCCGTTCGAATCGAGCAGCACCCGGTCTTCGATCCGCAGGCCGACTTGCGCGACCAGCCCTTCGAAATCGGCCAGGGTGCAGAGGTGGATGTTGGGGGTGTCGTACCACTCGTACGGCAGGATCGGCGAAACCGGCATGCGGCCGCGCAGGGCGATCGTGGCCCGCAACTTCCAGTGGGCGAAGTTGGGCAGGGAGACGATCTGGCGCGCGGCTACCCGGCTCATCTCCTCGAGGACCCGCTCCGGGTGGCGGGTTGCCTGGAGGGTGAGCGACAGCACCGCCACGTCAAGCGAGGAGGTCTCAGCGAGGGCGAGCTCTTCTTCGAGGTCACCCCGGGTGACCGGCACGCCGCGATCGATGCAGGAGAGAAACCGGTCGAGGTCGCGTTCCACACCGAAACCCCGGCAGTCCTGCCTCTCGATCAATGCCTCGAGGAGTGCTCCGTCGCCGCAGCCGAGGTCGAGCGCCGTTTTGCCTTCGCCGATCATGCCGGCGACGATGTCGAGGTCGGCTCGCATCAGTCGCCCGCCGCGGCCAGCCGGTCGATGTAGCCGGCGACGGTCCGGTGGTAGTCGGGGGTATCGAACAGGAACGAGTCATGGCCGTGGGGCGAGGAGATCTCCTGAAAGGTCACCGACGCCCCGGCCGCCCGCAGCTCGCTGGTCATGTCGCGGGCGTGCGCCGTGGAGAAGCGCCAGTCGGAGTCGAAGGAGAGCACCAGGAAGCCGGTATCACCCTGAGCGAGCTGGGTTCGCAGCCGCACCGGATCGCCAAACGGATCGAAGTAGTCCATGACCCGCCCGAGGTAAAGGTAGGTGTTGGCATCGAACCGCTCGACGAAGGACTGCCCCTGGTAGTGGAGATAGCTCTCGACCTGGAAGTCGACGTCGAATCCGTATCGCGGTACTTCCGCGTCCTGGATGCGCCGGCCAAACTTTTCCCTCATCGACTCTTCGGAGAGGTAGGTGATGTGACCGATCATCCGGGCCAGCGCGAGCCCCCGATCAGGCCGCTTGCCGGTTGCGTAGTAGTCGCCGTCGGCGAAGTCGGGATCGCGCATGATCGCCTCGCGGGCGACCGCCGAGAAGGCGATGTTCTGAGCGGACAGCCTGGCCGAGGCGGCGACGATGACGGCGCCGTCGATCTCGCCCGGGTGGTCGATCGACCACTGGAGCGCCTGCATCCCGCCGAGTGACCCGCCGACCGCAGCGAGCAGTTTCGCGATCCCCAGCTTCGCGAGCAACGCTCGGTGGACCGTGACCAGGTCCCGGACCTGGATCAGCGGGAAGCGCAGCCCATAGGGATCGCCGGTGTCGGGGTCGATCGAAGAAGGGCCGGTAGTGCCCTTGCAGCCGCCGAGCACGTTCGGGCAGATGACGAAGAACCGGTCGGTGTCGAGCGGCCGGCCAGGACCGATGATGTTGTCCCACCAGCCCGGACGGTCCGGATCGTCACCTTCGTGGAGTCCTGCGGCGTGGGCGTCACCGGAGAGGGCGTGACAGATGAAGATCGCGTTGGACGCGTCAACGTTCAGCTCGCCGTAAGTCTCGTAGGCGACTTCGACTTCTTTGATCTGCGCACCGGAGTCGAGCGTCAGCGGATGATCGCCGTCGAAGACGACCATCCGCTGAGTTTCAACTGGAGCGATGCCCGAAGGCAAATCTTCTTCGTCTACTTCGACTTGGCCAGTGCCTGGTCGATGTCACTGATGATGTCGTCGATGTTCTCGATGCCGACCGAGAGGCGGACCAGGTCGTCGGTCACGCCGGCGTCCGCGAGCTCGCTTTCGTCCAGCTGCGAGTGGGTCGTGGTCGCGGGGTGGATTGCCAGCGACTTGGCATCACCGATGTTCGCCAGGTGCGAGAACAGCTCCAGCGAGTCGATGAACTTGCGACCCGCGTCGCGTCCGCCTTCGACTCCGAAAGCGACGAGCGCACCGGCGCCGCCAGGCAGGACCCTCTGGGCGACCTCGTAGTAGTCGGAGCTCTCGAGTCCCGGGTAAGAGACCCAGGTCACGTCGTCCCTGGCTTCGAGGTGCTTGGCGACCGCGAGCGCGTTCTCGACGTGGCGCTCCATCCGGAGCGGCAGGGTCTCGATGCCCTGGAGGAGCAGGAACGCGTTGAAGGGCGAGAGCGCCGCGCCAGTGTTCCGGAGAACCACGGTGCGAACGCGACCGACGTAAGCCGCAGGACCCATCGCGTCGGCCCAGACCACGCCGTGGTAAGAGGGATCGGGCTCGGTCAGGCCGGGAAAACGCTCGTTGTTGGCGACCCAGTCGAAGTTGCCCGAGTCGACGATCACCCCACCGACCGTGGTTCCGTGGCCGCCGATGAACTTAGTCGCGGAATGGACCGCGATGTCGGCGCCGAGTTCGAAGACCTTGGTCAGGATCGGCGTCGGCACGGTGTTGTCGACGATTAGGGGCAGGCCCTTGGCGTGGGCGGCATCGGCCCAGGCTTTGACGTCGACCACGTTCAGCTTGGGGTTGCCGATCACCTCGGCAAAAACCAGACGGGTCTTGTCGTCGACGTTCGCGTCCAGTGAAGAGACGTCGTCCGGATCGACGAAACGTACTTCGATGCCGTATTGCGGCAGGGTGTGGGCGAACAGGTTGTAAGTGCCGCCGTACAGCTTCGACAGGGCGACGATGTTGTCACCGGACCGCGCGATGTTGAGCACTGAGTAGTAGACCGCGGCCTGGCCGGAGGCGACGGCCAGGGCCGCGACGCCACCCTCGAGGGCGGTCATCCGCTCCTCGAGCACGTTCCAGGTCGGATTCATGATCCGGCTGTAGATGTTGCCCGGCTCAGCCAGCGCGAACAGGTCCTGGGCATGCTGCGCGTCGTTGAAGGTGTAAGAGACGGTCTGGTAGATCGGTACCGCCCGCGCATTGGTCGTCGGGTCGGGTTCCTGTCCGGCGTGGAGGGCCAGGGTTTCCGGGCTGAAGTTCGCTTCTTCTTCGCTCATGTTTCTCCTGATTCGGTCATGTGGGAGTTGGTAGGCAGGTGGTAACTGATCAATACCCTAGTAACTCGATCAAGAATAGGGGATTGAATCACTCGCCCGTCGGCTGGGCCAGTCCGAGCAGGTCGACGTGGATCTGGCCGTTGCCGTCCGTGAGCGTGATCTTGACCCGGCGCTTCGAGCCGTCATCCATCGTTCCGACGCACTCGATCGTGTTGCCCTTCTCCATCACCGTGCCACCGGGGCACTCGATCGAGTCGACCGCCCTGCCTACGCTCTGCAGCGCATCCAGCGCCGTACTGGTGAACGTCGTGGGTCCGGCAGTCGCCTTGGCGATCGTCCAGTCGAAATCCGCCTTGTCGGTGTCTTCGTTGACCTTGGTAACGGTGGCCTCGATCTCGAGCGTGAGGTCGGCCTCGTTCTTTGCGTCGCAGGAGAACTTCGCGCCGACTTCGGGTTTGCCGGAATCGCAGGTGATCTCGGTCAGCTTGAGCCCGATCTGGTTGGCGTACTCGTCCTTGATCGTCTGGGCGGCTTCATCGGCGTTGATGTCGCTGCCGCCGATCTCGACTGAACCACCGCAGCCGGCCAGCAGCGCGGTGGCGGCGACGATGACCAGGGGAAGTGCGAGCCGTTTGGCGGAGATCATGCGTTCACCAGTTCGGTCAGCCAGCGGGAGGTTTCCACGAGGTCGCCTTCGGTCAGGCCGTGACCGGCTTCCGGATTGAGGTGAATCGTCATGTTTGCGTTCCGTTCTTCTAGGGTTTTGCCGAGGGTGATGCTTTCGCTTGATGGTACGTAAGAATCCCGGCCGCCGGCGGCGACGAGGACCGAGGTGCCGGTCAGATCGAGGTCCGGATCGGGTTCGTAAGGCAGCATAGGGCGGAGCAGCGCCGCCCCGGCCAGCAGTCCGGGGTGGCGGAAGAGCAGGCTGACCGCGATGTTCGCGCCGTTGGAGAGGCCGATCGCGACGACCTTGCCGGCATCGAATGAATACCTGTCGGTCGACCCGATGATGAAGTCAGCGAGATCGTCGGTCTGCTCGAGCAGGTCGGGGATGTCGAGCTCGCCGACCGCGAGGCGCCGGAAGAACCGGGTCGTCGTGCCGTTCTCGAGCACCTTGCCGCGCGGGCTCAGCAGGTTTGCGTCGGGCGCCAGCTGGTGCCCGAGGGACAACAGGTCGTGCTCGTCACCGCCGGTGCCGTGGAGCAGCAACAGAGTCCACGGACCTTCCCCTGCTTCGTACAAATGGACGAACTCAGTCATTCATCCACTCTATTCAGCTAGATTGACCACATGGCCGAACCAGAGTTTGTCGGATTCAAAAAGGGACAGGAAATCTGGGTCCACAACGCTGACGGTTCAACCCGTCCCGGGATCTATGTGGGAGAGGGTGAAAACGCGACCTTCTTCGGCGGCCCGCCGCTTTGTTACGTGGTGATGGAAGACACCAAAGAAGGCGGAGAAGTAGAGCTGGACCGGATCACCGGTCGAAACTGAACACCTGAGGGATCGCATCAGGCATCCCAAAGCCAAAAGGCTGCCGCCGCCCGGGCCCCCGAGGACATAAGATTCGTTCCCGTGTCGTCCACAGGCCAGTCAAGAGAATCCGAGCGGATCAGTGATCTTCGTGCTTGATTTCTGGAGGTCAACTATCGGCAAGAAGGTCATCGTCGCCGTCAGCGGCTCGATCCTCCTGATCTACGTGTTCCTCCACATGGCCGGCAACCTGAACTCGCTCTGGGGTGCCGGTGGGGGCGAAGAGGCCAGGGTCAACTGGTACGCCGAGTGGTTGCGTGACTTCGGTGAGCCGCTCCTTCCCCACTCTTCTGTCCTCTGGGCCGTCCGGGCAGTTCTGCTCCTCGCCCTGGTCGTCCACGTCACCGGGGTCGTCCAGCTGACCAAGAGGAACCGCGGCGCCCGGCCGCCCCAGTACCCGGCGAAGAGGATCAAGCGGTCGTTTTCCTCGATCACGATGATGACCACCGGGCTGCTGCTCCTGGCCTTCATCGTCTTCCACATCCTGCAGTTCACCTCGCTGACGATCGACGTCACCCCGCTGAAGGAAGGCGACGTCTACGCCAACCTCTATTACGCCTTCCACAAGTGGTATTTCGTCGTCATCTACCTGGCGGCGGTGGTCTTCCTCGGGTTCCACCTGAGGCACGCGATCTGGAGCCTCTGCCAGACACTCGGGCTGGATGCTCCGAGCCGGAACCGGCAGATCCGTATCGCCGCGACCGGTCTTTCGATTCTGCTCGTGATCGGATTCGCTTCCGTGCCGATCCTCTTCTCGACTGACGTCCTCGGCGCCCCTGAGACGACCACCGCGCTGCTCACTCCACTCGGAGGTTTCGCATGAATCTCGACGCCAGGATCCCCAACGGACCGATCGAGACCAAGTGGCAGACCTGGCTCGACGCCCATGGCCTGGTCGGACCGCGGAACCGCGCCGGCAAGGACGTGATCGTGATCGGCACCGGACTCGCCGGCGGAGCCGCCGCCGCGACCCTCGGCGCCCACGGTTTCAAGGTCAAGAGCTTCTGCTTCCAGGACTCGCCGCGCCGCGCCCACAGCATCGCCGCCCAGGGCGGCATCAATGCCTCCAAGGACTACGCCAACGAAGGCGACTCGACCCGGCGCCTCTTCGTCGACACAATGAAGGGCGGCGACTTCCGCTCCCGCGAGGCGAACGTCTGGCGCCTGGCCGAGCTCTCCGAGAACATCATCGACCAGGCAGTCGCCCAGGGCGTGCCGTTCAACCGGGAGTACGGCGGACAACTCGCCACCCGCTCTTTCGGCGGCGTGCTGGTCCAACGGACCTTCTACTCGCGCGGCCAGACCGGCCAGCAGCTGTTGCTCGGCGCCTACAGCGCCCTCGAGCACCAGGTCGCCGCCGGCAACTGCACGGTCTACGACCGCCACGAGATGCTCGACATCGTGATCATCGACGGCGAGGCCCGCGGCGTGATCGTGCGCAACCTGGTCACCGGCGAGATCGAGCGCCATTCCGCTGACGCGGTCGTGCTGGCTTCGGGCGGCTACACCAACGTCTACTACCTCTCGACCAACGCGATGGGGTCGAACGTGACCGCCACCTGGCGTGCCCACAAGCACGGCGCGTACATGGCCAACCCCTGTTACACCCAGATTCACCCGACCTGCATCCCCCAGACCGGCGAATATCAGTCGAAATTGACTCTTATGAGTGAGTCGTTGCGGAACGACGGGCGTGTATGGGTGCCGCGCAAGGGCAAGGACGCCCGCCCGCCCGCCGAAATCCCCGAGAACGAGCGCTATTACTTCCTCGAGGAGCGGTATCCGGCCTTCGGCAACCTCGCCCCGCGTGACATCGCTTCACGGGCCGCAAAGGTCGTCTGCGATGAAGGACTCGGAGTCGGTGGAACAGGCCGAGGCGTCTACCTGGATTTCCGCGACGTGATCAACGAGCACGGCAAGGATGTCGTCGAGGGCCGCTACCAGAACCTCTTCGAGATGTACGAGCGCATCACCGGCGAGAACCCGTACGAGACACCGATGATGATCTACCCGGCACCGCACTATGCGATGGGCGGCCTCTGGGTTGACTACGAACTTCAGACCACGATCCCCGGCCTGTTCGCGATCGGAGAGGCCAACTTCTCTGACCACGGTGCCAACCGCCTCGGTGCGAGCGCACTGATGCAGGCGCTGGCCGACGGCTACTTCATCGCCCCGCACACGGTCACGCACCACATGACCAAGAAGCGCGATGAATCAGTCAGCATTTCCGACCCCGAGTTCGAAGCGGCCCAGGACAGCGTCGAGGACCACATCGCCGCGCTGGTCGACGTCGGCGGCAGCCGCTCGGCCCAGGAGTTCCATCGCGAGCTGGGCAACGTCATGCTCGACAAGTGCGGTATGACCCGGAACGCCGAAGGACTGATCGAGGCGCTCGGCGAGGTGCGGAAGATCAAGGACGAGTTCTGGCGCGATCTGCGGGTCGATCCCGGGGTGGAAGAGCTCAATCAGAGCCTCGAGTACGCGAACCGGGTCTCCGACTTCCTCGAGATGGGCGAGCTGATGTGCCACGACGCACTGCGCCGCGAGGAGTCCTGCGGCGGCCACTTCCGTGAGGAATACGAAACCGAGGACGGCGAGGCGCTGCGCGACGACGAGAACTTCGCCAAGGTCACCGCCTGGGAGTACCAGGGCGAGGCCGGCGATCCGGTCCCCCACGACGAGCAGCTGATCTTCGAGAACGTGAAACTGGCAACGAGGAGCTACAAGTGAATTTCAAGCTCGAGATCTGGAGACAGTTCGAATCCGGCCAGGACGGTGCCTTCGAGTCGTTCGAGGTCACTGATATCGCGCCCGACGCCTCCTTCCTCGAGATGCTCGATCAGCTCAACGAGCGCCTCAGCCACGAGAAGAAGCGCACCGTCGCCTTCGACAGCGACTGCCGCGAAGGCATCTGCGGTTCCTGTTCGCTGGTGATCGACGGCAACCCGCACGGCCCCCGCCAGGTCACCTCCTGCCAGACCTACATGCGCGACTTCATCGACGGCGCGACGATCAAGGTCGAACCGTTCCGCAGCAACACCCTGCCGGTCATCCGCGACCTGGTGACCGACCGCAGCGCGCTCGACCGGGTGATCCGGGCCGGCGGATACATCAGCACGACGACCGGCCCGCAGCCCGAGCCGAACTCGATGCTGGTCGCCCCCGCGGTCCAGGAAGAGGCGATGGACGCCGCGATCTGCATCGGCTGCGGCGCCTGTGTCGCCGCCTGCCCGAATGGCGCGGCAATGCTCTTCACCGGCGCCAAGGTGACCCACCTGAACCTGCTGCCCCAGGGCCAGCCCGAGCGCGAGAGCCGGGCGATCAGCATGGTCAACCAGATGGACGAAGAGGGCTTTGGCGGCTGCACCAACTACGGCGAATGCTCAAGGGTCTGCCCCCAGGACATCTCACTCGACGTAATCGGGATGCTCAACCGCGAGTACCGCAAAGCCGCGGTCGGCAAGAAGCCGAAGAACCCCCCGAAGATGGTCGCCCAGTAAGCGAATATCCGTAGTTTGTATGCAGGCGCCGCCAGTCGGGACGGTGCTAGCCTCTCGGTATGTTTTCACGAGGAACTTGGGCAAAAGGTCTGACGGCCCTGGTGTTGTCCCTCCTCGCGTGCATCGCACTGGTCGGGTCGGCGGGTGCGAATGTGGTGTCGGTAAAGCTGAATGCTCGATTGGCGACCGTCACGGTGGCCCCCGGGGTCAAGATGCGGGCCTGGACCTTTAACGGTTCGGTCCCCGCCCCGGTGATCCGGGCAAAGGTTGGAGACACGATCAGGGTCACGCTCAAAAACAGCGACACGGGCAGTCGCAAGAAATGTCCGAAGCAGGGCAAGGAGCGGAAGAAGTGCCTGAAGCTGAAGCATCGGCATATGGGCATGGCGCATTCGGTGGACTTCCACGCGGCGCGGATCGCGCCCGATGTCGCCTTCAGGAGTGTCGCGCCCGGCGACTCGATCACCTTCTCGTTCGAGGCGACCAAGGCCGGCGTATTCATGTACCACTGCGGGACCGTCCCGATGCTCGAGCACATCGGCATGGGCATGTACGGGATGATCGTGATCGATCCGCCGGTGGCCCGACCGCCGGCCAAAGAGATATTCTTGGTGCAGAGTGAGTTCTACGGCAAAGTGAAGAACGGGTGGCTTCACTCGAGCTACGAGGCGATGCAGTCCCAGCGGCCGAAGTACGTGACTTTCAACGGACAGGCCATGAAATATGTGCGAAATCCGATCAAGGTGGGAGTCGGCGAGCCGGTTCGGATCTACATGGTCGACGCCGGACCTTCGCTGATCAGTTCCTTCCATGTGGTCGGCACATGGTTCGATGAGTATCAGCACGACGGCAATCTCGACGAACCGCTGCACGATGTGTCGACCCAGGTGATCGGCCCGGGCGGCGGAGCCGTGTTCGAGTTGACCATGGACGAGGCGGGGCGCTACCCGTTCGTCACCCACTCGATGCTCGATATGGAAAAAGGCGCGGTCGGCCTCTTCGAAGCGAGGTAAACCGTTTGGGCGGTTGCCTCGGTAACCCGGCGAGGTGGTTCAAGTCTCGTCGGTGAGTGCCGCGACATCCTCCAGATCGAGCTTCCGGCCGCGGGCCAGTTTCATCCGGACCAGGTCTTCAAGGCCGACCACCGGAACCTCGATCTCGCCCAGGCTGACTCGAAGGACGTTTTCGGCCAGGTCCGGATAGTCACGTCCACCCGGGACCTTGTGCGTGACATCGATACCGCCTTCCCTGGAGGAGAACTGCCAGATGGTCGAGCGGGGAAGCATCGTGGCAGTGATCGGCTCATCTTCGTGACCGGAGTTCAGAACCCGGGCATCGAGCGAGTTCAGGGCAGCGGCCAGCCGCTGCAGATTGTCCCGGTCCGGCGCCGGGATCAGATCGGCGTCGCTGGTCATGCGCACATGGCCGTGTGTCTGGACCGCGATGCCGCCGATCAGGACGTACTCGACTCCGAACTCATCCAGCGCGCGGAAGATGTTCTCCGCGTTCAGGATAGGTTGGCCGGGGTCTTCAGCCATCGTTCCGGTCCTTGCGAGCGCGAGCGGTCCGCCCGGCCTCGGCGAATCTGCCGGCGGTGCGGTTCCAGGAGATCGCCAGGGCGAGGCGTTCCTCAGGCGTTCGCTCCTTGCTCGCCTTGAGGTGGAGTGGATCGTAACTTCGCTCCGGGGTCCCGGCGTTGAATTCGAAGGTTTCGCCCATCGCGTTCAACAGCGACTCCATGGTCTCGATGCTGGGTGAGATCTCGTCCTTCTCGAGGCGGCTGATCGCAGATTGCCGCGTGCCGGCCCGGAAAGCCAGACGTTCCTGGCTCAGGCCGTGCCTGCGCCGGGCATCCCGAATGATCTGACCCGGTCTCATCGATCAATTATACCTGATAAGTGATGTAAACTTGTGCGAGTCGGGTCAGACGCCTAGCGAGCGGCCGATGATCTCTTTCATGATCTCGGTCGTGCCGCCGTAGATGCGGGTGACGCGGTTGTCGGTCCAGGCGCGGGCGATCGGGTACTCCATCATGTAGCCGTAGCCGCCGTGGAGCTGGACACAATCGTCGACCACTCGGCCGCACATCTCGGTGCTCCACCACTTGGCCTGGGCGGCGTCTTCGACGCTCAGCTTGCCGGCGTTCAGCGCCATGACGCAGCGGTCGAGGTAGACCGTGCCGATGTCGATCTCGGTCTTCATTTCGGCCAGCTTGAAGCGTGAGTTCTGGAAGGAGCCGATCGGCTTGCCGAAGGCGGTGCGCTCCTTGACGTATTCGAGCGTCCAATCCAGGGCGGCCTGAGCCGAAGCGATCGCGGCGACCGCGATCGACATGCGCTCCTGGGCGAGGTTGAAGACGAGATACTTGAAGCCCATGCCTTCGTCCCCGAGCCGGTTCTCCACGGGAACCGGGACTTCGTTGAAGAAGAGCTCGGCCGTGTCCTGCGAGTGCATGCCGACCTTGTCGAGGTTGCGACCGCGCTCGAAGCCGTCCATGCCGCGCTCGATGATCACCAGGGACATTCCCTTGTGCTTCTCCGCAGGCGCGGTCTTGACTGCGGTGATGATCAGGTCGGCGTTGATGCCGTTGGTGATGAACGTCTTCGATCCATCAACGACGTAATGATCGCCGTCCCTGATCGCCTTGGTGGTCATCGAGGCGAGGTCGGAGCCGATACCGGGCTCGGTCATCGCGACCGCGGTGATCAGGCTGCCGTCGACGATGCCGGGGATCCAGCGTTCCTGCTGCTCCGGGGTGCAGTACTCCATGAAATACGGGAAGCAGACGTCGTTGTGGAGGGTGATCCCGAGCATGGACCCGGTCGCGCCGGCGTACTGCCCTTCTTCGGCGATCACCTGGTTGAAGCGGAAGTCGTCGATGCCGAGACCGCCGAATTCCTCCGGGGCATTCATCGCCAGCATGTTCTTCTCGCCGGCCTTGGCGAAGACTTCGCGCGGGATCACTCCCTCTTCTTCCCACTGCTCGAAGTTGGGGGAAATCTCGTCGGCGACGAAGCGTCGTACGCTTTCGCGGAAGTCTTTGTGATCAGCTTCGAAAATCTCTCTTTCCATTCAACGAACTCTACGTCAATAGGAGCCACCAGGAAATGAAGTCCCAGGCAGCAATCGTCTTCGGAGGAGCCTCCGGTCTCGGTGAGGCAACGGCCCGCAAACTGGCCGAGGCCGGTCACACAGTGACCGTCGCCGACCTCAACGACGAGAAGGGCAACGTCGTCGCACAGGAGGTTGGCGGAACCTTCGTCCAGGCCGACGTCACCGACGAGGACTCGGTCAAGACCGCGGTTGCCTCCGCGGCGGAGGGCGAGGGCGGACTTCGCATCTGCGTCAACTGCGCCGGGGTCGGTGCGGCCGGGCGGATCGTCGGCAAGGAAGGTGCCGCCAACTTCGAGGGTTACAAGTGGGCGATCGGCATCAACCTGATGGGCACGATCAACGTGCTGCGCCTCGCCGCCGAGGTCATGGTCGGCAACGAGCCCGATGAAGACGACCAGCGCGGAATCTGCATCAACACCGCTTCGATCGCCGCCTACGACGGCCAGATCGGCCAGACCGCTTACGCGGCCGGAAAGGCCGGCGTGGTCGGACTCACGCTGCCCGCGGCACGGGACCTGGCCCGCAGCGGGGTCCGGGTCATGACGATCGCCCCCGGGCTGTTCGACACTCCGCTCCTGGCGCTGCTGCCGGAACCGGCCCGCAAGGCGCTCGGAGACAACGTGCCTTTCCCGGCGCGGCTCGGCCGGCCGGAGGAGTTCGGCGACCTGGCGGTCCACATCGTCGACAACGTGATGCTGAACGGCGAAGTCATCCGACTCGACGGCGCACTGAGGATGGCGCCCAAGTAGCCGTCGCAAGCCGACCCGGGTGCGATAGCCCCGGGTCGGCAGTGATTGCAAGCAGTAGTCTGAGTCGCGGTGGACCTTCTCCAGAGCATCATTCTCGGCTTCCTTCAGGGGCTGACCGAATTCCTGCCGATCTCTTCGAGCGGGCATTTGCTGATCTTCCCGGCGATCTTCGGCTGGGAGGACCCAGGGGCCGCCTTCACCGCGGTGATCCAGCTCGGGACCGAAGCCGCGGTGCTGATCTATTTCCGCCAGGACCTCTGGAACATCACCACGACCTGGCTGCGCTCGCTGCGCGATCCGACGCTTCGGACGGACCCCAACGCGCGCATGGGCTGGTACCTGGTCGCCGCCACCGTCCCGATCGCCATTCTCGGCCTCGCTTTCTCCGACCAGATCGAAACCGCCGCGCGAAATCTCTGGCTGGTCGGCACGACGCTGATCGTCTTCGGCATCGTGCTCGGCTTTAGTGACAACATCGGCTCGAAGAAGCGCCAGATCGAGGAACTTTCGATGCGTGACGGCGTGCTCATCGGCTTCGCCCAGAGTCTCGCCCTGATCCCCGGCGTGTCCCGGTCGGGCGCCACGATCAGTGCCGGACTCTTTCTCGGCCTCAACCGGGCCGCCGCGGCGAGGTTCTCGTTCCTGCTGGCGGTCCCGGCGGTCGTGATCAGCGGTCTCTACGAGCTGAGCAAGATCATCAAGGGGGAAGAGGCGGTCGGCGTACCCTTCGTCAACATCGCGCTCGCCACCCTCGTCGCCTTCGTCACCGGCTACGCGGTGATCGCCTGGTTCCTGCGCTACCTCGCGAACAACTCGTTCGCGATCTTCGTCGGCTATCGCCTCGTGCTCGGATCAGGCGTTCTGATCTTGCTCGCCGCCGGCCTGATCTCGAACTAGTACCCCGCCTCGACCCGGGCCTCTTCAGCTGTCGGGCTCTTCGGCGGCCCAGGAGAACAGCGCCAGGCACAGGAAGCCCGAAATGACCGCAAGAATCAGTGTTACGGCGGCGATCACGAGGTAGTTGGCTGGAGAATCGTCATAGAAACCGACGATCACGTTGACGATCGACATCCCGGCTGCCCCGAGGCAGATGGCTCCGAATATCCCGAGAAGGAATCCGAGAATTCGCGTTGCGGCTTTCAGTTCAGGATTCATCCGGATCCCACCTTAGCCCTTGGTTCGCCCGATTACTTGAATGCAACTATGTGGTCTCGGCGATGCCCCGGGCGAACCAGATTGCCAGAACGAAGGCAAAGCCGAAACATGCGACTCCACCCAGGCCAGCCACGACCAGCAATCCCGGCCTCAGTCGAATTATTCGCGCTTCAGGGCCATGCGAAGTAAAGCGATTCCGCAAACCGCGCTTCCGAGCGCCAGCACGACGAACAATCCGCCGATTGCCACGTAGGTTCCGGATGGACTGTCCTGATACTCGGAGAAAAGGTTGCTCAGTGCTCCCCATGAGAAGACGAACAGGGCGACGGATACCACGAGGAGCGCGCATCCGAGCGCAAAGTTCCAGAGATTTGCCTGGTGAGCCATATGGGCAGTATCGCCGTTCAGCGAAGACGGCACGTCTTTTTGGCCGGATTACGCGCCAGCCTGGGTCAGGCCCGTGAGGATCACTTCGAGGGCTACCCAGCCGATCAGCATGGCGACCGTCGGGATTTCGTAGAAGGCCATCGCGAAGGGGATTGGTACGAGGGTGACGATCTTCGAACCCGGAGCCAGGGCCAGGTGAAGTGCTCCGAGGGCCAGCACGGGCAGGAAGATGCTGACCGCGATCAACCCCGAATGATGATCGACCGCAACGACCAGGAACCCGGTGGAAATTGCCAGCACGACGTAAATCGCGAGGTACGGGAGCGAACCGAGGCGACGCTCGACGTAGGCGCCGAAAAGCCAGAGGCCGAGCAGGGCCAGCAGCACCTGCCAGATGTTGAGGTGGGGGATCTGGCCGGCAGCGAACAGGATGAAGTTGGCGGCGATCAGGACCAGTGTGATCCAGACGGGCCCCCTGACCTCCTGCGTGTCGCGGAGCGGGATCAAGCAGCTTTTCGGCCGGAAGCGGCCTCGTGCGCGCTTTCGTCGGCGTGATACGAACTGCGCACAAGCGGGCCGGCGGCGACCGACTCGAAACCGATTTCCCGCGCGGCCACTTCCAGGGCCTTGAATTCATCCGGGTGCCAATAGCGGACCACCGGCAGGTGATTCTCGGTCGGGCGCAGGTACTGGCCGACCGTGAGGATCTGGACGCCGTGTTCGCGCAGGGTGCCGAAGGTCTCGACCATCTCGTCGAATTCTTCGCCAAGGCCGACCATCAGCCCCGACTTTGTGATCACGTCGCCGTCACCCATCTCGCCGGCCAAACGCAGGACCCGGGCCGAGCGCAGGAATTCGGAGCCACGCCTGGCCTTGGGGTAAAGCCGCGGCACGGTCTCGACGTTGTGGTTGAAGACGTCGGGCCGCTCGTGGACGACTCTCGCCAGAGGCATCTCCTGCCCGCGGAAGTCCGGGGTGAGGATCTCGACCTTGCAGTCGGGTGCCATCGTCCGGATCGCGCGGATCACGCTGACGAAGGCGCCGGCACCGTAGTCGGGCAAGTCGTCGCGATCGACCGAAGTGATCACGGCGTGCTTCAGCCCGAGCTTCCGGACCTGGTTGGCGACCTTCATCCCTTCGAGCGGGTCGTTGAAGGTGGGCTTGCCGGTCTGCACGTTGCAGAAGCCGCAGCGGCGGGTGCAGACGTCGCCGAGGATCATGAAGGTGGCCGTGCCGCGTTCCCAGCATTCGCCGATGTTCGGGCAGGCTGCCTCTTCGCAGACCGTGGTCAACCCTTCGCTTCCGATCGTCGATTTCAGCTTGCGGTAGGTCGGTCCGCCGGGCGGCGGGACCTTGAGCCAGGACGGCTTCCGGGAGCGGAACGGGACCGACCCCTCGACTTCCACATTGGCTCCGCCCGGATTGGCCCGGGACCGGGTCACGTGGATGCGATCGGCGGTGTCTGGGGGAGGCGTACTCATGCTCTGTAAAGGCTACGCGGTTGCCGGGGCGGCGGTTTCAAGGCCGATATCGGCCGGGTCGAGGGGCACCAGCTCGAGGCCGAGCCGGTTCGCGAGGTGGGTGCCGACCACCGATCCGACCTCCCCAACCGAAGGAGCGGAGCCGGTTTCGGACTCGATCGAGCTAACCCGGCAATGCTCGATTCCACAGGAGGTGATGCCTTCGAACGGCTGGAGGTCGCAGGAGACGTTCAGTGAAAGTCCGTGACTGGAGATCCCGCGGCTGATGCGCAGTCCGATCGAACCGATCTTCGCAACCCTCCCGGAAGTAACCTGGCCGCCCATCGAGGCGGCGGTGGCGTCGGTGGGAATCGGGTCGCCGCGCGAGACCCAGAGGCCGGTCAGCCCGTCGATCGCGGCCGCGTTGATGCCCCGGCCGGCGAGCGCGGCCGACATCGCCACTTCGAGCCAGGCGACGAAGCCGGCTACGTCGATCCGGTCGACTTCGTCCGGCTGCTCGCCGATCCCGCGGAGGTCGATCACCGGATACATCACGAGCTGCCCTGGGCCGTGGTAAGTCACCTTGCCGCCGCGTGGCGTGTCGTAGGCCTCGATGCCGCGCTCGGCGAGTTCCTCGGGTCCGTACAGCAGGTCGTCCGGGTCGCTGCGCCGGCCCCGGGTGTAGGTCGGCGGATGTTCGAGCACCAGCAGCAGGTCACCGGTCTCGCCTTGCCGCCTTGATTCGACCAGGCGCTCCTGAAGCGCCGACATCCCGGGATACGGCCGCAGGCCGAGGTCGACGATGCCGATCTGGCGATCGCTCAGCGCCGCCACAGCTTCCAGATGCGGCGCTTGCGTGTCTGGCCGACCTCGCCGACCGCCCCGCGCAGGCCGACGCACCCGACACAGCCGATGCAATCGACGCAGTCCGTACAGCCGACACAGGCGACGCAGCGCCGGCAACGGAAGCAGCCGATCGTGATCAGGCACATATTGATCAGGGTCGAGAAGAGGGTGAAGCCGCTCATCGTGACGGCGCTGCTGAACGCCGTTCCGGCACTGGCCGCGACCCCGGAGCTGAAGGCGGTACCCCCGGAGGCGGCAACGGCCGCGCTGTGGGTCGTCCGGGCCGAAGCGGCTACGGCCGCGCTCTTCCGGGTCGAAGTGCTGGCGACGATAGCCCTGCCCGGATCGTCGACCCTCATGCCAGCAGCCCCGGTTCTTCGAGGTTGCTCTTGATTTCGGCCAGGAATTCGGCTCCGTCGGCCCCGTAGAGGATGCGGTGATCGCAGGAGAGGCTGATCTCCATCAGGTGGGCGGGAACGATCTTGCCTCCTCGGACGACGGGCCGTTCGGCGATCTCGCCGATCGCGAGGATGCCGGCCTGACCCGGGTTGATCACAGCGTCGAATCCCCGCACGCCGAACATGCCGAGGTTGGAGATCGAGAAGGTGCCGCCGGCCAGTTCGGGCGGGGTGATTTCTCCGGAGCGGACCCGCTCAGCGAGGCGGCGCGACTCGACCGCGATCTCGCGCAGGTCCTTCTGGTCGGCGTCGCCGATCGTCGGCACCACCAGCGAGTCATCGGCCGCGACCGCGAAGCCGACGTTGATCCGCGAGTAAAGCTCGACCCGGCCGTCACGGTAGGTGCCGTTGGCCCGCGGGTGGTGGCGTAGCGCCATCGCCGTCGCTTTGACCACCATGTCGTTGAACGAAGGCACGCTCTCACCCTTGGCGGCGGCCTCCTTGAAGGCGGTCCGCACCTCGACCGCCCGGGTCATGTCGATCTCGGTCCGGAGGTAGAAGTGTGGAGCCGTCGCCTTGGACTCGGACATGCGGCGGGAGATCAGCTGCTGCAGTCGGGTCAGTTCGACCGTCTCGACCTCGCCCTTCTTGGCCTCGGATGGTCCGGCCTTCGCGGCGGCGGCTCCGGCTTCGGCGGAAGCGGCGGTGACGGGCTCGGTTCTGGTCGCTGTCTTCGTCAAATCGGCCTTCACGATACGACCATTCGGGCCGGAGCCATGGACTGACTTCAGATCGATGCCTTCATCGGCGGCGATCCGCTTGGCCAGGGGCGAGGCCTTGACCCGGACATCATTCCCGGAATCCGGCTCGGGGACTGTCTCCGGCGCCGGCTTGTCAGCCACCTCAGGCTCTTCAACGGAGGCTTCCTCATCGGGAACCTTCCCGTTCTGCGACGGCGTCTCGGATGAGCCCTCGCCCACGGTCGCGATCGTCTCGCCGATCGGCCTGGTCTCGTCCTCTCCGACCAGGATCTTCAGCACGCCTTCGGCGTCAGCCTCGTAGACCATGCTCGCCTTGTCAGTCTCGATCTCGACCAGTTCGTCACCGATCGCGACGCTGTCGCCGTCCTGTTTCAGCCAGGCGAGGATCGTGCCTTCCTCCATCGAATCGGTCAGTCTCGGCATCACGATGTCCATCAGCGGGAGCCTTCGGTCGCGGCCAGGACGGCCTCGATCACATTCTCTTCGTGCGGCATCGCCGCCTGCTCCATCCGCCGCGAGTACGGCATGTGGACGTCGGCCCCGGTCACCCGCTGCACCGGCGCGTCGAGGTAGTCGAAGGCCTGCTCGGTGATCAGGGTCGAGAGGTTGGCGCCGACGCCGCCGTGCGGCCAGCCCTCCTCGACGATCACCGCCCGGTTCGTCTTCTTCACCGACTCGAGGATCGTGTCGAGGTCGAGCGGCCGCAGCGTGCGCGGGTCGATCACCTCGGCTTCGATGCCGTGTTTTTCAGAGAGCTCCTCTGCTGCCTTGGCGGCCACATGGGCCATCTTGAGGATGCCGACGATCGTCACGTCACTGCCCTCCCGGCGGATTGCCGCCTCGCCAAACTTCTGGATCCGGTCACCGGCCGGCACTTCGCCCTTGAGTCCATAGAGACTCTCGTGCTCGATGAAGATCACCGGATTGTCATCGCGGATCGCTGCCTTGAGCAGGGCCTTGCCGTCGGCCGGAGTGGTCGGGCAGGCGACCAGCAGCCCCGGGATCTGGAGATAGAGCGCCTCGAAGCTGTGGGAGTGGGTCGGCCCGAGCTGGTGCCCGCCGCCGCCCGGCATGCGGATGACCATCGGCACCCGCACGTTGCCGTTGAACATGTAGGGGATCGCCGCGGCGTGGTTGACGATCTGGTCGAGGGCGAGCAGGGAGAAGTTGACGGTCATCAGCTCGACGACCGGGCGCAGCCCGGCCATCGCCGCGCCGACTCCGGCGCCGACGATCGTGTTCTCCGAGATCGGCGTGTCCCGGACCCGCCGTTCTCCGAACCTCTCGAGCAGTCCTTCACTCACCTTGAAAGCGCCCTGGAATACGCCCACGTCCTCGCCCATGAGGAAGACGTCTTCGTTCCGCTCCATCTCTTCGGCCAGGGCGTCGCGCAGGGCCTCCCGCATCCGCAGTACCGGGACCTCAGCCTGGGCCTCGGCCCGCTCCGGGGTCGCTTCGGTTTCGGCGGGAGTCAATTGCGCACCCCCGGCCGTGATTGCTCATCGTCCGGCTCGATGTGCTCGGCACCCGATTCGGCGAGCTCCTTGGCCACGTCCGGCGCGTCCTCGCCGTATTCACCGCGGTGCGGCTCGGGCGAGCGCTCGTCGACCGCGTACCAGCCAATCGTCTCGCCGACCACGTAGAGCTCGTCGTAAAGGGTCTCCAGCGGGGGCTCGGGCGACTGGTCGGCGAACTCGACCGCCTTCTTCACGGTCTGGTCGGCTTCGTCCCGGATCCGCTCGACGTCCTTGCCGTCAAGCACTCCGTCGCAGGCACGGATGAAGGTCTCGATCGGATCCTTCTGCTGCCATTCCTCGACTTCCTTCTTGTCGCGGTAGATCTCGGGGTCGGCCGCGGAATGGCCGCGGTAGCGGTAGGTGAAGGCCTCGACCAGGGTCGGACGTCGTTCGTTTCGAGCGATGTCAAGGTGGGCTGAGACCCGTTCCCGGACGGCGAGCACGTCCATGCCGTCGATCCGTTCGCCGCTGATCCCGTAGCCCTCGGCCTTCTTCGAGAGGTCGGTGACCGCCGAGTGGCGCTCGATCGAAGTGCCCATGCCGTAGAGGTTGTTCTCGACCAGGAAGACGATCGGCAGGCTCCAGAGCGCGGCCAGGTTCATCGTCTCACCGAAGTTGCCGGTGTTCGTGGCGCCGTCGCCGAACATGCAGACCGTCACCGTGTCCTCTTCGCGGTACTGCGAGGCCAGGGCAAGGCCGGCGGCCAGCGGCAGATTGCCGCCGACGATGCCGTAGCCGCCCATGAACCGGCGCTCGCCGTCGAAGATGTGCATCGAGCCGCCGCGGCCGCCACTGGTTCCGTCGACCTTGCCGAAGAGCTCGGCCATGACCGAATCGGCCGGTGTGCCGCGGGCGATCGCGTGACCGTGCGTGCGGTAGGTGCCGATCAGATAGTCATCGTCGCGCATCACCGAGGTCGTGCCGACGATGGTCGCCTCTTCGCCGATCGCCAGGTGGAGGAAGCCGCCCGCCTTGGCCCGCTGGTACTGGCGCCCTGCTTCCTCTTCGAATCGCCGGATCAGGCACATCCGGCTCAGCAGGTCGATACAGGTCTTACGTCCCGGCAGTTTGGCCATGTTTCAACCCTAGCGCTCTGGCAGTTCCGCTTTTTTTTGCGTAATCATTGGGTCCTTGAACGCAGGGAAAAGTTTTGATTCATCCATCCTTTGAAAGGAAACCCGCCTTGAAGAATCGACTCGCAGTAACCATGGGGGCCGCGCTGCTGGCGTGTGCCCTCACGACCTCATCGCCAGCGCCGTGGAAGGAAAGGCCAAGGGCGGCATCTACGTGATCAAGAAGGGCACCAAGAAGGCCAAGCTCATCCCGGGTACGCCGAAGGCCGCGTATGGCATGACGTATTCAGGTGGCAAGTTCTTCGTCAGCTCCGGTTCGAAGCTGATCGCCTACGACAAGTGGAACGGCAAACGCTTCAAGCACAAGCGCACCGTCCTCAAAGCTGACAAAAAGAACTTCACCTCACTCAACGGAGTGGCGATCGCACCCAATGGCCGGATCTACACCGGCGTGACCTTTCAGTTCGACCATGCCACCAGCAGCAGGAAATACGCCAGTTCAGTGATCTCCGTGAAGAAGTCCGGCAAGGGCATCAAGGTGATCGCGAAGGGCATCCGTCAGCCATGGCAGCTGACCTTCCTCGACGGGGAAAAGCAGCCGATCGGCACCGCGCTCGGTCAGGACGGGCCGGCGGACACCGATGCCGCCGACTTCCTCTACAAGGCGAATCCGGGGTCTGACTTCGGCTTCCCGACTTGCGGTTGGGGTCCGTCGACGGTCACCGCGTGCGAGTCTTTCACCAAGCCACTGGCGATCTTCCCGAAGACGCTGCCGGCACAATCACCGACTGGCATCACCCACCGGGGGCAGAAGCTGTTTGTGGCCCTGTTCCACCCGACGGGTCCCAAGGTCATCTCCTTGAACAAGAAGGGCAAGGGCGTCAAGGACGTTCTCACCGGCTTCGCGGCTCCGGCCGTCGGCGTCGGCGTCTACAAGGGCCACCTGTACTCGAGCGACGTGACCGGCTCGATCTACAAGGTCAAGCTGTAATCGCGGCAAAGAAGTAGTTTGGTCAAGCGGCGCCCGACGGGGCGCCGCTTTTCTTTAGCCCTCCGCCGACGCGGAGACGAGCGCTTCATCGAGGCGGTCGTCGCCCCAGAAGACCTGCCCACCGACCAGGAACGAAGGAACGCCGCTGACCTCGTGGCCCGCGGCTTCAGCGGTCGCGGCTTTGAGCGCCTCCTTCACTGCGAGTTCCTGGACGGCCCGGTGGAGTTCTTCCGGGTCGAGGCCGTCGAGGGTGGCTGCGGCCTGGACGTTCTCCGGCCGGGCAAGGTCGAAGCCGTCGACGAAGGAGTGGCGGAACGCGGTCAGGGCGAAAGTGACGCCGTGGCCCTGCTGGTCGGCCCAGGTGGCGGCACGCATCGCATACAGGTAGCTGTCCGGCCAGGGCTCCGGCCACTTGATCGGCGGCAGCCCGTACTCGGACGCACGCCGCTCGATCTCTGCGATGCCTTCGGTCCGGGCATCGGTCTGGGCCCACGAACCACGCCCGAACTCCCGGAACAGCCCGCCCAGCAGCACCGGCTTCCAGACGGGAGGTTCAAGCTCGGACTCTTCAAAAAGACGATCAATCCGCTCCGCAGATAACCAAGCGTAAGGAGAACCTAGGTCGTAGTAAAAGGAAGCCCGGTTCATACGAGATCAGGGCCGAAGGTCAGAAATCCAAGTCGCACAGCGAAACCATTCTTGACTTCTAATGAGCGAAGTGACTTGGATTCCTTATTCCCGACTTGGATTCCTTGTTCTATGCGTGAGTGGCCCAGCCGTCGACCGCGCGGGCGCCTTCCAGCACTGCTTCCGAGATCGTCGGATGCGGGTGCATGATGAAGGAGAGTTCCTGGTTTCCGCCTTCTAGCGCCATCACGGCGACCAGCTCGGCGATCATGTCGCAGGCGCGGTTGCCGACGATGTGGGCGCCGACGATCTCGCCGTACTTCTTGTCGACGACCAGCTTGACCATTCCGTCGCGGTCTTCGTACACGGAGCCCGCTCCGACCCCGCCCAGCTTGAACTTGCCGACCTTGACGTCGTGGCCGGCCTCTTTCGCCTGGGCCTCGGTCAGGCCGACGCTGGCGACCTGGGGCTGGCAGAAGGTCGCCCCGGGGACCAGGTCGATATTGACCGGATGCGTGTCCTTGCCGGCGGCGTGCTCGGCGGCCACGATCCCCTCTTCCATCGCTTTGTGGGCGAGGGCGGGGCCGCGGGTGATGTCACCGATCGCGTAGATCTTCTCGTTCGAAGTGCGCTGGTACTCGTCGATGCCGACCCGTTTGTCTTCGATCTTGACGCCGGCTCCATCGAGGTTCAGCACCTCGACGTCAGGCACGCGACCGCCGGCGATCATCAGGTAGTCGACTTCGGCCGAGTTGTCGCCATAGGTGAACTTGACCGACTTCTTGCCGGCTTCGACGTTCTCGACCGCGGTCCCGGTCGAGACCTCGATGCCCTGCTTCTTGAAGGTGCGATCAACGACCCGGACCACGTCCTTGTCCTCGGCGGGGAGGATCTGGTCGAGCATCTCGATCAGCTTGACCTCGGTACCGAAGCGGATGTAGGCCGAGGCGATCTCGGCGCCCGAGGCACCGGCCCCGACCACGGCGATCGACTTCGGCCGCTCGGGCAGGGACCAGGCGCCCCAGGTGTCGAGCACGCGGTCACCGAATTCGACGCCGGGGATCGCCTGCGCGACCGATCCGGTGGCGAGGATGACCTTGCCGGCTTCGTAGGTCGTGTCGCCGACCTTCACGTTGCCGTCATCGGTGAGACTCGCTTCGCCTTCGATGAACTGAATCTTGTTCTTCTTTAAGAGCCCGGCGACGCCGTCTTCGAGTCCGGCCGAGACTTCGGTTCGGCGCTTGCCAAGTGCGTCCCAGTCGAGTTCGGCCCCGGTCACCTTGACACCGAGGTGCTCGCTTTCCTTGGCCTCGACAAAGATCTCGGCCGTGTGGAGCATGGTCTTGGCCGGGATGCAGGCGTAGTTCAGGCAGCGGCCGCCGGCCTTGTCCTTTTCGACCACGGCGGTGGACTTGCCCAGTTGGGCGGCCCTGATCGCGGCTACATATCCGCCCGGTCCACCCCCGATCACGATTACGTCGAAAGAGTTCTCAGCCATTGTCAGCCGAGACTACCGAACCGCACCCGCGCGGCTGCCCTTGTGGCGAGCCGTGCGGGAACCTGTCAGTGCTGCTCAGTCCTGGTCGCCGGTGTAGGCGCTCTGGTACTTGAAGCCGCGCTCGTAGAAGCCGGTCCGCAAGTCGCTGTTCTGGTCGCCGAACATCGCGATGATCCTGTAACCCCGGCGCTTGACTATCTCGGCCCGCTGGGAGTTCTTCACGGTTCCCTTGTCGGGGGCCGTGAGAGGTTTCAGATAGACGGCGGCCAGGCCGGTGTAGCCGATGTCCGTCAGGTTGCCCTCGGTCACCTCCCGGAGGGGTTCGGGGCGGGCGGTGATGATGAATGCCTCGACACCGCGGTTCCGGGCCAGCTTGTAGAGCTTGAGCATCGGGTCGAGCGCCGTCTGGGTTCCGCTGACCAAGTTGGTAATTCCCGACGCGGTGTCATAGTCCGGCTGGTCCGATCCGTAACGGAAGCTGGAGGCGGCGGTTTCGTCCATGTCCATGGCGATCGCGAGCTTCGGCATGTTCTTGCAGCGCTTCTTTGTGATGCGCTTCGCCTTGAATGCTTTCGGGTATTGGACACGCGGTAAGAGTGGGTCGGTCACGGGGCCGAGGCCGGGCTTGGGGGCCTTCACGATCTTGTCCGGCATCTGTTTCTCAGGCACGGTGACCGGAACGGTGTAGTCGGCTGCGGGGTCCGGGCCCGGGTCCGCCTTGCCGATCTGGAAGCCCTTCGCCTTGCAGGCCCGGACGATCTTGATCGTCGGCTGGGTGCGCTGGATGATGAACTTGCGCCCGTAAGCGGCCACGAACTCGAGGTCCTGGTCGTACTTGCCGGAGTTGAAGTACTCCTTGCGCTGGTCTGCCGTGTAGTCGGCCGCGGCGGCGGGGCCGGCGAGGCCGAGCATTGCGGCGATCGTGACCAGGACGACGGTCAGGATTGCCATCGGGCTGAACGGGCGGACTCGGTTACTTCGTGAAGAATTCATGTGAATAGGAAACTACCCGGAAGCCGGATAGTTGCGTTCCGGCGGATCAGCGGCGCTTGGGGCTTTCCGGCATTTGGATCCGGGCCATTGCCTTGACCATGTAATAAAAGAGCAGGCTGAGCCCAATCAGGAGGATTGAAGTGCTGATCATCTGGACCAGTGTTCCGGCGACGACCAGGCCGAGGATCGCGGCGAGAATGAGGAGCACCAGCAGCATCTGGAAGCCGAGTACCGCCCAGTAGCGGGCGGTCCACATTCCCCAGGCCATCACGCTGAAGATCGTTGCCAGGCCGACCCACTGGGCGATATTCACGTCTTCCCCGTTGACCTTGGCATCGGTGACCAGAGCAACGACCGTCGAACCCCAGAGGATCAGCGCGACGACGATGGCGAAGACGGCCCCGACGGTGACCACGGTCGGTCGCTCGCCGTCCTTCAGCGGCTCGAGGGATTCCCGGACCTTCTCGTTCTTGGCTTCGGCCTTGGCGTAACCGGCGCTCATCGAGTCGGCGCCGGCCTGGGGCCGGGCGCCGTTCTCTCCCGGTCTGGTCTTCCGGCGATTCGACTTTCGGGGCTGGTCAGCCACCGGGCAGAACCTCTTCGCCTACCGCAGCGAAAGCGCGGCGCAGTGCCGCGGCAACGCCGGTCGGGTCCTGGGCGTCCCGGATTGCGCGCACGACGCAGATCCGGCGGGCACCGGCGGCCAGCACCTCATCGACGTTTTCCGTGTCGATGCCACCGATCGCAAAGAATGGAATCGTCGTCGTCTCGGCTGCGTGCCGGACCAGATCGAGGCCGACCGCAGGGCGCCCCTCTTTGGTCGGCGTCTCCCAGACCGGGCCCACGCTGATGTGGTCAACTCCAACGGCCGCCGCTATCTGCTCGGCGGAATGAGTGGAAAGGCCGATCAGCGCGTCGGTGCCGACGATCCGGCGGGCTTCCTCGACGCTCATGTCGTCCTGGCCGATGTGAACTCCGTCGGCCCGGCAGGACACCGCAAACTCGGGGTCGTCGTTGACCATGAAAGGCACGCCGTAGTTGTCGGCCAGGCGCCGGAACGTCTGGGCGGAGCGGTCGATCATGCGCATGTCACCGCTCTTCTCGCGCAGCTGGATGATGTCGGCGCCACCATCGAGCGCGGCCTTCAGCAGCGGCTCGGGATCCTCTCCGCCGGGACGGGCTTCGCAGACGAAGTAGAGCCGCGCGGTTCGCAGCCTCTCCCGGCGCAGGGCGCCGATGCCGTCGGACGGTGAAAAGCTCATGGACGCAGTATCCCAAGCTGATGAGCGCGGTAGGATTGAAGCGACCTGCGGGAGCCCGGAGTGAAGGGCTGAGAGGGTGGCACGCGGCCACCGACCGTCTGAACCTGATCCGGGCAATTCCGGCGCGAGGGAGTGGACGGTCCAGGTCCTGATTAAGGCACCATGAACTCGATCGATTCGGACCTGACAAGCGAGAACTCTTACGACGCCATTGTGGCGGGGGCGGGCGTCATCGGCCTGGCAATCGCCTGGGAGCTCCACTCGCAGGGCGCTTCGGTCCTGGTGGTCGACCGCGACCGGCCCGGCACCGGGGCGACCAGTGTCGCCGCCGGCATGCTCGCGCCGACCGGCGAACTCGACTTTGGCGAGCCGGCCCTGCTCGAAATGAACATGATCTCGGCCGGCATGTACCCCGAGTTCGTGGCATCGGTGGAACGGGTCTGTGGCGGGCTGCTCGGATACCAGCGCATGGGCGGCCTCCACGTGGCCCTCGATCGCGACGAGGCGGCCGAGCTGCACCGGGTCCATGACCTTCAGATCGAATCGGGCCTGCGCGCCGACTGGCTCGGCCCCGGCGCCGCCCGCGACATCGAACCGGGCATCTCACCGGCCCTGACCGGGGCGGTGCTGGTCGAGGACGACGGCGCGATCGACCCGCGGGTCCTGACCGCCGGCCTGCTCGAAGCCCTGGAGAAGGAGTCGGTCGAAGTCCGCAGTGGCGCCGAAGTCACATCCGTCCGGCATCGCCACGGGCAGGTCGAGGCGGTCGAGTTCGTAAGCGGTGACCGGGTCAGGACCCGGGCCTTCGTGGCCGCGGTCGGCGCCGAGTCCGGTCGGGCACCCTGGCTGCCGGAGGAAGTGCGTCCTCCGGTGCGTCCGGTGAAGGGCCAGATCGTCGAGCTGAAGGGCAACCCGGCGGAACCGATCTGTCAGCGGATCCTCGCTTCCGAGCGTGTGTACCTCGTGCCCCGCCGCGACGGACGACTGATCGTCGGCGCGACCGTCGAGGAGCTCGGCTTCGACTCCGAAGTCACGGCGGGCGGCGTCCATGAACTCCTGCGCGAGGCCTACCGCCTGCTGCCTGAGGTCTCCGAGCTCGCGTTCCTGAACGCGGTCGCCGGCCTGCGGCCGGGCACCCCCGACAATCTGCCGGTGGTCGGCCCGACCGCGATCGACGGGCTCTACCTGGCGACCGGTCATTACCGGAACGGGATCCTGCTGGCCCCGATCACGGCGCGGGCGATCGGCGACGCGATCGGGGGCGGTGCGATCGGCGGGCCGATGACCGAAGCGAACCCGGCGCGTTTCGATGGAGCGAAGACCGGAGCCGGCCGGTGAAGATCGAACTGAACGGCGAGACGCGGCAGGTCGAGGACGGAGCGACAGTGGACCGCATCGTCGAGCTGGCCGGTGCCGACCTCGCGAGCCGCGGCCTGGCCGTCGCCGTCGCCGGGGAGGTGGTCCCGCGCTCGCTCTGGCCGCAGACCGTGGTTCGGGACGAGGACGAAGTCGAAGTGGTTGCGGCGATCCAGGGCGGGGCCGGGGAATGGCAGCTCGGCGATCGCCCATGGAGCTCGAGGCTGATCGCGGGCAGCGGCGGCTTCCGTTCGCTGGGCGCGATGTCGGAAGCGCTTGAAGCATCCGGCACCGAGATCATCACGGTCGCCCTGAGACGCCTCGATCCGGCGGCCCAGGGCTCGGTTATGGAGGTCGTCCAACGGCTCGGCCTGTTCGTCCTGCCGAACACCGCCGGCTGTTACACCGCCCGAGACGCGGTCAAGACAGCCCAGCTCGCCCGCGAAGCCTTCGGCACCGACTGGGTGAAGCTCGAAGTGATCGGCGACGACCGCACCCTGCTGCCCGACGCGGTCGAGCTGCTGCGGGCCGCCGAGGAGCTGATCGGCGACGGCTTCACCGTCCTGCCGTACACGAACGACGACCCCATCCTTGCGTCGCGGCTCGAAGCCGCCGGCTGCGCCGCGGTCATGCCGCTGGGCTCACCGATCGGCTCCGGGGCCGGCATCCGCAATCCGTACAACATCAGGATCATCGTTGAAAAGGCCGAAGTCCCGGTCATCCTCGACGCCGGCATCGGCACCGCGTCCGACGCCACCCTGGCGATGGAGCTCGGTTGCGACGGCGTGCTGCTCGCCTCGGCGATCTCCCGGGCCAAGGATCCGGCCCTAATGGCCAAAGCCATGAAGTCGGCAGTCGATGCCGGCCGTGATGCCTTCATGGCCGGGCGAATCCCGAAAAAGCTTTACGCCGAAGCATCAACGCCGGATGACGGATTTCCGGGGCTGTGAGTGCCCCCTCTCGGATTCGAACCGAGGACTCACAGGTTAAAAGCCTGCAGCTCTAACCACCTGAGCTAAGGGGGCCCGGCAATTCTGCCACCCCCGGCCACAAGGCGTCTCCCGCTTCTTTGTTCCGCTTTGTGGTTTCCTGACTACGTGCTCACTAAATACCTTCGCTGCTTCATTCCCGTCCTTGTCGTCGCATCGTTCCTGGGGACGGGGTCTTCAGCCGGCGCCGGACCGATTGTCGCCGACTCCGGCTTCAAGGTCGAGCCCAACGGCTTTTCTTTTCCCAACTACGGCGATGACGAGGGGTACAGGAATCTGGATCCGAGTCAGATGAGGCGTCTGTTCGGCAACGCGGTCTGTCTCGTCGGCAAGGGCAGCAATTGCGTGCTCACGCCGATCGCGCGCAGCTGGATGGTCGAACAGAACAAGTCCATGTCCGGCGGGCACTGTTACGGCTTCGCCGTCCTCGCCTGGGTGATCCAGCGGGGTCAACTGCCGGCCTTCGGTTACCCGTCGCTCTCGCCGTTCGGAGAGGGAACGACCGCTTTCGGACTGGACATCAAGTCGAATCAACGACTCCAGTCGACGATCGCCAGGGCCTGGGCCTTCCAGACCCTTGCGTCGGTGACCGGCAACACGATTGCCGGGACCCCGAAGAACGTCCTCGAGAACCTGATCCGGGTGCTTACTCCGGAGAACCGTGACACGTACACGATGACCATCTTCCAGCCGGGATTCGAGGGCGGCCACGCAATCACACCTACGTCGGTAGAAGACCTGGGTGACGGCAAGTACGACGTTCATGTCTATGACAACAACTGGCCGGGCGACGCGGACCGCGTGCTTTCGATCGATACCGTCGCCAACGAGTGGTCCTACCTCGCGGCGACCAACCCCAGCCAGCCCGGATCCGTCTACCGGGGCAACGCGAAGACCAAGACGCTCCAGCTCTGGCCGACCCGTCCCGGTTTCGAGATCCAGGAATGCCCGTTCTGCGTCGGCCGCCAGGGCGCGAATTCCAAGTACAACGAGGTGACCCTCTCCAACCCCGGAGACGAGCACGCGCACCTTCTGATCACGGATGAAAAGGGTCGCCAGACCGGTTACGTCGACGGGAAGCTGGTCAACAGGATCCCGGGAGCCCAGGTTTCTCCCCGGACGGCCGGAGGCCCGGACCTAGATGCCAACGGCGGCATTTCGGGACCGGCGAACTCGCTCGAGCCGAATTACCTGATCCCGAAGCGCCTCAGCCTGCGCATCAAGGTTCAGGGCTCGAATCTCACTTACCAGGACCGCGAAAGCGTGAGCGTAGTCGGCCCGACGTTTGATGCCACGGTTGACGCCGTCAGGGTCGGACCGGGCCTGAATGCGTTCCTCAGGCTCTCACCGAAGAAGCGCACCCTGACCTACACGGGATCGAAGGCGAAGTCGACTCCGCGGATCACTTTCGGTGCCGAGAGTGACGAAGCCGCATACCGGATCGCCGTCGCGGCACCCGGAGCCCCGGCACGCAGCACCTTCTTCTTCGCGAAGAAGCCGAAGTACGGACTGCTCCGAATCGGCGAGAAGACGAACGCGGCCCAGCGCTACCGGATCGTCATCAGCCGTTACACCTCGAAGGGCCAGGATCAATTCGCCCGCGGCTACAGCATTCGCGGCAAGCAGCAGGCGTACCTTTATTACGGCGCACTGGCGTCAGCCAAGGGCGTCGCGAAGATCGCGATCGGCCAACCCGGAAGGAAAAGGATCCGGGTCCTGAAGTTGAGGAAGCTTCCGGAAAACTAGTGGCGGAAATGCCTGTGCTTTGTGAAGACCATGGCGGTCTCCGATTCGTCGCAGGCTTCGATTACTTCGCCGTCGCGCTTCGAGCCGCCCGGCTGGATGACTGAAGTCGCTCCGGCTTCGATCGCCGCGGCGGGGCCGTCGGCGAAAGGGAAGAAGGCGTCGGAGGCCATGGCGCAGCCGGTCAGGAGGTCGGCCGCCTCTTCACCGTGGGCGAAGCGGCATTTTTCGATCGCGAGCCGGGTCGAGTCGACGCGGCTCATCTGGCCGGCGCCGATGCCGAGCGTGACCCCGTCCTTGGCCAGGATGATCGCGTTCGAGCGCACGTGGCGGCAGACGGTCCAGGCGAAGAGCAGGTCGACCCAGGCTTCCTCGGTCGGCTTCGCCTTGGTCACGACTTCCATCATCTCGCGCTGTTCCGGCTCTCCGTCACGGTCCTGGACGAGGATGCCGCCGCGGACCCGCTTGATGTCCTTTTCGCGGGAGTCCGGGTAGGGCGAGGCCTCGTCGGTGAAGATCCGGATCGCTTCTTTCTGCTGAAGGACCTCGAGCGCTCCCTCTTGGTATGAGGGTGCGATCAGTACCTCGACGAAGTTCTTGTGAAGCGATTCGGCGAGCGCCACGCTGACCGGCTGGTTGATGGCGATTACGCCGCCGTAAGCCGACATCGGATCGCAGTCGCGGGCCCGCTCGTAGGCGTCGAGGCCGCTGTCGCCGAGGGCCACACCACAGGGATTGTTGTGCTTGACGATCACGCAGGCCGGGCCAGCGAGGTCGGCCAGCAGGCGGCGGGCCGAGTCGAGGTCGAGCACGTTGTTGAAGGAGAGCGCGCGGCCGTGGAGCTTGGCGAGATCGGTCAGTACGTTGCTGTCGAGCCCGACCTCGGAATAGAAGGCGGCCCGCTGATGCGGGTTCTCGCCGTAGGAAAGGTCGAGCTGCTTCTCGTAGGCGATGACCCGGTGTTCGGGGAAGGCCTCGTACGACTCGGAGAACCAGCGGGAGATCGCCGAATCGTAACGCGCGGTCTGGGCGAAGGCCTCGTTGGCCAGCCAGTGCCGGGTCGAGGCCGAGACCTCGCCATCGGTCTCTTCCATCTCGGCGAGAATCGCGTCATAGCACTCCGGCTTGACCGCTACGACGACGTCTTCGTGGTTCTTGGCGGCGGCGCGGATCATGGTCGGTCCGCCGATGTCGATGTTCTCGATCGCGTCCCGGGGACTCACGTCCTCCTTCGCGACGGTCGCTTCGAAGGGGTAGAGGTTGACGCAGACCAGGTCGATCGGGGGGATCTCCTCGGCTTCGAGGACCGCGACGTGGGCCGGGTCCGAGCGGCGGGCGAGGATGCCGGCGTAGATCTTCGGGTGGAGGGTCTTGACCCGTCCGTCCATGATCTCCTTCTGGCCGGTGTAGTCGGAGACGTCGATCACTTCGATGCCGGCGTCGCGCAGGGCGAGCGCGGTGCCTCCGGTCGACAGGATCTCGACTCCGGAACGGACCAGGCCGGCGGCGAACTCGGTGACTCCGGTCTTGTCCGAGACGGAAATCAATGCACGCCGGACCTTGATCGGTCCGTTGGTCGGGTCAATGTTGTCCATCTCCACCTTCTACTGGTCGACGATTACCTGACGGGGGTTGTCCGCGGCGATCCTAACCTTGCCCCGGGCAATCATGCCTATCGCCTCGGGGTAGATTTCGTGCTCGATCTCGTGGATCGCTTTTTCGAGCTCCTCGCGTTCCCAATTTGCGGGAATTTCGACCGAGCGCTGAAGAATGACCGGCCCGGTGTCGGTGCCTTCGTCGACGAAGTGAACGGTCACGCCGGTCACGCGGACCCCGTGGTCGAGTGCCTGGCCGATCGCGTCGAGGCCGGGGAAGGAAGGCAGCAGCGCCGGGTGCACGTTGACGATGCGCCCGCGGAAACGGGCCACGAATTCCGGCGAGAGAAGTTGCATGTAGCCGGCCAGGACGACCAGGTCGGCGGAGTGTGAGTCGACCCAGTCGGCGAGGGCGAGGTCGCGGGTCGGCCGGTCGCCGTGGCGTTCACGGGTGAAGATCCCGGTGTCGATGTTCGCCGCGGCCGCCCGTTCCAGCGCGAAGGCGTCGGGCTTGTCGGAGGCGACTCCGGCGACGGTGACCCCGTCCTTCCCGTGCAGCTCGTCGATGATCGCCTGCAGGTTGGTCCCGCCACCCGAGGCCAGCACCACGATGCGAAATGAAGGATCAGACGAGCTCACCCCGCCATCCTGCCGCATTCCATCGCGACCCGGTATCCCCGGGGAGAATTCTCCCGCCCTGCGCCCTTATCCGCTCATGCGACTTCGTCAGATGGCACCGCCGCAGGCCAGCGCTGGCGAACACGCTGAGCAGCAGTTCTACTTGGAGAAATCAGCTTTCCGAGCTGAAACGAAAGGGTTATCGTGGGTGACATGGAGTATCGTGCCCGAATCGCAGTTCCCGATCTCCCGGTTGAGGACGAACCGCGTTGGGGACCGCTGATCGATCATCTGGAAGCTGAATTCGGCGGGTTCGGACCCGTTCTGTCCTGGGAAGGCGATTCAATGCTTGTCGTCATGTCCACAGAAACAAATGACCGGAGCACCGCGGCCCGGACACTGTTCGACGCGGTTGCCGACAGCCTCAGCTCCGTCGGACTGGTCGATTACTACCCGGCATCAGTTGAAGTATTGGTCGCAGACGACCACCTCACCCCGGCCTGACCGGGGGTCAGGGCCAGATCGCGACTAGCGGGCGACGGGCAGGACGGCGATCTCTTCGAGATTCGAACTTGCCGTCGGCTTCCTCGGGATCGTCGCCGAGGGGAGTGGGGCGAGAAATGCCAGCCCAGTTCTTGATCGGACATGGGTCTGGAATTCAGCCGCCACGCGAAGAATGGTCTGAGGTGGTTGGGCGTTTCAGCGGCCGAAATCGAGTCGATCCTGTGGGACGAGGCGCCTCACGACCTTGACGATGCCGGGAACCCTAGGTACATCGTGAAGCACGAGGGAGTTCAGATCCTTGTGGTTGTTGCGCTTGACAGACCTGGCTATGTGATTACGCTCTTTGAGTGGAGACCGAGATGAAAGCTGATTACGACAGCCAGGCAGACGCCATTTCAATCACCCTGTCCGAGAGCGGACATTGGGACGATTCTGTAGAGGTTGATGACACCTATTGCCACGTAGCGTTCTCGGGTGGCAAGGCCGCGAACATCGAGTTCCTCTATCCGGAAAAGGCACTCAGGTTTGTCGGCGAGGCTGCGGCGGTCGCTGGCGTTGATCCACAGCTAGTCGAAGCGGCTGCCCGCGCAGCGCTGGCTGCCCCTGATCGTGAGGTCAAGCTCGAGTTCTCCGACGGTCAATATGGGTCGGAGTCAGTGATCGGCTGAGGGCGGGTTCAGCGGGCGACGGGCAGGACGGCGATCTCTTCGAGATCGAACTTGCCGTCGGCTTCGTCAGGATCGTCGCCGAGCGGGTAGTTGCCGGTGAAGCAGGCGTCGCAGTGGACTTCGGCCGGGGTGCCGATCGCTTCGTAGACGCCTTCCATCGAGAGGTAGGCGAGCGAGTCGGCGCCGACTTCCTTGGCGATCTCGGGGATCGTCCGGTTGTGCGCGACCATCTCGTCACGGGCCGACATGTCGATCCCGTAGTTGCAGCCGTACCGGATCGGCGGGGCCGAGATCCGCAGGTGGACTTCCTTGGCGCCGGCGTCGCGCAGCATCTTCACGATCTGCCGGGTGGTGTTGCCGCGCACGATCGAATCGTCGACCACGACGACCCGCTGGCCGGAAATGATCTCGGGGAGCGGGTTGAACTTCATGCGCAGGCCGTGCTTTCGCAGCTCCTGGCCCGGCTGGATGAAGGTCCGGGCCACGTAACGGTTCTTGATCAGGCCGTCGTCCTGCGGCAGGCCGGAGGCCCGGGCGAACCCGCGGGCGGCCGGGGTACCGGAGTCGGGCACCGAGATCACGAGGTCGGCGTCGACCGGCGCCTCCCGCCAGAGGATCTCGCCCATCTTGCCGCGGACCTGCTGGAGGCGGTTGCCTTCGAGGATCGTGTCGGGGCGGGAGAAGTAGATGTGCTCGAAGACGCAGTGGGCGGTCCGGGTGGACTTCACGACCTGCCTCGATTCGAGACCCTTCTCGCTGAGCGAGACCATCTCGCCGGGGCTGATCTCGCGGACCAGCTCGGCGCCGATGATGTCGAAGGCGCAGCTTTCGGAGGCGATCACATAGTTGCCGTCAAGCTTGCCGAGTGAAAGCGGGCGGATGCCGTACGGGTCGCGGAAGGCGACGATCGCGTGCTTGGTCATGACCACAGTCGAGTAGGCGCCCTCGAGCTGCGGCATCACGTTGGCGACCGCGTCTTCTACGTGGCGGCCGTAGTCGCAGGAGATGAGCGCGGCGATTATCTCCGAGTCGGTGGTGCCGCGGAAACTGAGGCCCTTGAGCTTGAGGCGGTTGTAAAGCTCGACCGCGTTGGTCAGGTTGCCGTTGTGGGCGAGCGCGAGCTCGCGGCCGTCGTCGCGCCAGATCGGCTGGCTGTTCTCCCAGGAGCCGCCGCCGGTGGTCGAGTACCGAACGTGGCCGATGCCCATGTCGCCCGCGAGCGCCTTCAGCTTGTCTTCATCGAAGACCTGTGAGACGAGGCCGGAATCACGCATGGTGGTGATGTGCCCGCCTTCGCAGGTGGCGATGCCGGCCGATTCCTGGCCACGATGCTGAAGCGCATAAAGACTGAAGTAAGCGAGTCTGGCTACGTCGTGTCCTGGCGCATAAACGCCGAACACTCCACACTCGTCACGCGGTCCTTCGCGATCCAGATAAGTCTGTTCGCTCAAGGTCTAGGGCCACCTGTTGCTCGATTGACGAAGACGCGTAGGCGGTCTACCTACATAGGCAGAGTAGCAGCGGCCGCACCCGGGTTCCAGAATGGCACCGGGCCGCATTTCTCCCGAACTTCGCGATTTGCGTGGAAGTCGGCGATCTCAGGTACGCTTTCAACATGATCAAGGGAAGGATCAGCGGATCGGTGGGGCCTGTTGTCGTTGCGGGATTTATTTCGGCGGCGCTGATGGCCGGCGGCCCGCTTTCGTCCGCCTCCGCCGCGACACCGGCCAAGGTGAAGAAGTGCCGCAAGACGATGAAAGCGGTGCTCAGCTTCAAAAAGAAGGTTTCGAGGAAGAAGCAGAAGGTAGCGATCAACCTCCTCTGCTCGATGGGTAAGACCGGTGCGACCGGCCCGACGGGCCCCGCCGGAACCCCGGGTAAACCGGGTTCCGACGGAAAGGCGGGTCCGACCGGGCCCACCGGACCAATCGGGCCGATCGGTCCCACTGGCCCCGTGGGAGGCCCCGCGGGGCCGACCGGTGCGACTGGCCCGACTGGCCTCGTGGGACTTGACGGACTTCGGGGGATCACCGGTGCGACTGGGCTCGAGGGTGTGACCGGGTTGACCGGTCCCACGGGACTTCAGGGCTTGATCGGGCCGACTGGTCTGCCGGGCATCACCGGGCCGACCGGGCCGACCGGGCTTACGGGAATATTCATCATCCCCTAGTCCATGACCAAGGTTAGAGTCAGGGGATCCCTTCTCGTCGCGGGGGTTCTCGCGGCCGCGCTGATACCCGGCGCCTCTTTCTCGCCTGCCGCCGCAGCGGTCCCGGCCCAGGTCAAGCAGTGCCGCATCATGGTGAAGACGGTCTTCACCTTCAAGAAGAAGGTTTCGAAGAAGAAACGCACCAAGGCGATCAAACTGCCCTGCGGAACCGGATCTGCGGTGACCCCGGGCAGCCCGGGACCGACCGGCAGCTCAGGCGCCAACGGCAAGCCCGGCGCCACCGGCCCCAAGGGCACCACAGGTGCGACAGGACCGGGCGCCGGCGGGACTGGTCCCGAGGGGCCGATCGGTCCCACCGGTATCGCCGGGGCGACCGGACAGCGAGGCGCTACCGGAGCTACGGGTATCGGACTTCCCGGCCTTGAAGGACCGACGGGCGAGAGGGGCCTCACGGGACTCGATGGCGTTACTGGCACGACCGGACTTGAGGGCGTCGCAGGGCTCATCGGTCCGACCGGACTTCAGGGGATTCCTGGACTCGATGGGTTGACCGGCGCGACAGGTCTCGGGGGCCTCCCCGGACTCGATGGCGTTACTGGTGCGACCGGACTTGAGGGTGTAACAGGCGCGACGGGACTGCAAGGTCTGCTCGGGCCGACCGGTTCAACGGGTCTGGCGGGCGTAACGGGCGCCACGGGCCTGCAGGGTTTGCTCGGGCCGACTGGCGCGACTGGAGTCGCGGGTGTCGTCCCCGACCTCTTCGCCACGATGCCGAGCTCCCAATCCGTGAACTCCTCCAACACCAACACCCTGACCGGCTGGGACGAGGACTACGACCCCGACAATTCTTTCGACCCGGTAACCGGCACCTACACGGCGCCCACAGACGGAGATTACGAAGTCGATGCCACCTCGATCGGTGGTCCGGTAGCTGCGGTCACTCAGACCCAGGGGGCCGGCAACACGACCGAACTGCTCATCGTCAGGAACGGTGTCATTGCTCCGCCGGCGGCCAGTGCCCAGTTGCCCTTGCTCAACGTCGATGTCACCCTGATCCTGACCCTGAGAGTGCCGCTCGCGTCCAACCAGGTCTCGAAGTCAGCGGTCCTGCCCCTGAACGCGGGTGACACCATCACCCTCGCCATGGCCAACGGCGGCACGATGACGCAGTCCTTCCTCGCCGACCTGAAGATCACGCCTCTGCCCTGACCTCCGGCCGGTTATGCCCCGGCCCGCAGGGGGTAGGTATGGGTCATGGCGGCAGACACCGGATTCAGCAGTCAGGACGCACAGTCCGACTTCTCGCGGGCCCGCCGCGGTCAGGTCGCGCGGCGGCTGGCCAACCGCCTGCGCCGTGAGCCAGACGACATCGACCAGATCCTGCCGTTCGACGAAGTCCTCGCCGCGCTCGGCAAGACCGGCGAGCGGCGGCTCGGCATCCAGTCCATCGAGCTCGACTCAGTCGTCGGCACGGTTGACCGCGGCCGCGACTTCGACCGGCGATTCCGGCCGACCTCGCACCGGGTACGTCAGCGGTGGCAGGGCATCAACACGGCGATGCGGAAAGGCAAGAGCATGCCGCCGATCGACGTCTACCGGGTCGGCGAGTTCCACTTCGTCGAGGACGGTCACCACCGGGTCTCGGTTGCGCGCCAGATGGGGATCGAGGTGATCGACGCCTCGGTCACCGAGATCCAGACTTCCGCCGCCCCCGAATCGATCAAGTTTTCCGACCTGCCCCTCAAGAGCCAGGAGCGGCTCTTCTTCGAGCGGGTCCCGCTGGCGCCGGACCAGCGATCACGGATTGAGCTGCGCGAACCCCGCATGTACGCGCAACTCGCCGAGAGCGTCGAAGCCTGGGGCTTCCGGGCGATGCAGGCGCACGCCCGGTTCATGAGCCGCGGCGAGGTCGCGGAGCTCTGGTTCCACGAGGAGTACGAGCCGGTGGTCGAGATGCTGCGCGAGGCCGGCCTGCTCGGAGACGGCACCGAGACCGAGGCCCACATGGTGATCAGCGGGCTGCGTTACCTGCTGTTGAGAACCCACGAATGGGACGAAACGGTGATCGAACGTATACGGGAAGCGATCAATACCGGCGAGGTCAATCGCTGACTGCGATGCGCTTTCCCGACTCGGGGTCGAACAGGACCAGCTTGGCCGGGTCGAGCCAGAGCTTCGCGGTATCGCCGCGCTTGATCTCCGAGGCGGCATCGAGCCTTGCGACCATCTGGCTGGTGTCGCCGCCCGACAGCTCTTCGAGCCCGGACCCGGCGGCGGCCTTCTCGACCGTCTCTTTGTCGTGGTCGGCCGTGAAGTAGGCGAAGAGCTCGGAGCCCATCGACTCGATCAGGTCGATCTCGGTTTCGAAGTGGACACCGCCCTCGGCCTCCTCGATCAGGTTGGCGTCTTCGAAGTTGCCCGGCCGGAGCCCGGCGATCACCTTGCGATCGTTTCGATCTTCGCCGAGCGCCTTCTTCAGCTCGTCGCTCAGCGGCACGTCGACGAACGGCAACTTGACCGAGTCGCCGGAGACGGTCGCGGCGGTGAAGTTCATCGCAGGCGAACCGATGAAGCCGGCGACGAAGAGGTTGAGCGGCTCGTTATAGAGCTCGGCCGGGGTGCCGACCTGTTGCAGCTCGCCGGCGCGCATCACCGCGACCCGGTCACCCAGTGTCATCGCCTCGGTCTGGTCGTGGGTGACGTAAACCGTGGTCGTGCCGAGCCGTGACTGCAGCTTCGAGACCTCGGTCCGGGTCTGGACGCGCAACTTGGCGTCGAGGTTGGAGAGGGGCTCGTCCATCAGGAAGGCCTGGGGGTCGCGCACGATCGCGCGGCCCATCGCCACCCGCTGGCGCTGGCCGCCGGAGAGGTTGGCCGGGCGCCGGTCGAGGTGCTCAGTCAGGTCGAGCGTCTTCGCCGCATCCTCGACCTTCTGGTTGATCACCTCCTTGTCGACCTTGGCGAGCTTGAGCGCGAAGCCCATGTTCTCGCGCACGCTCATATGCGGGTAGAGCGCGTAGTTCTGAAAGACCATGGCGATGTCGCGGTCCTTCGGTGCGAGGTTGTTGACCACGTTGCCGCCGATCTTCAGGTCACCTTCCGTGATGTCTTCGAGCCCGGCGATCATCTGCAGAGCAGTCGATTTGCCGCAGCCGGACGGGCCGACCAGGATCATGAACTCGCCATCCTTGATCTCGAGGCTCATATCCTTGACGGCTTCGTAACCGTCGCCGTAACGCTTGGTCACATGGTCGAGAACGATGTCTGACATCGGGGCTCCTATCCCTTCACGGCACCGGCGGTGAGGCCGGCGACGATTCGGCGCTGGAATAACAGGACGAAAATGATGATCGGCACGGTGACCAGCACGGCCGCCGCGGCGATGCTGCCGGTTGGTTGGGTGAACTGGGAGTCACCGGTGAAGAAGGCGAGGGCCGCCGGGACGGTCCGCGACGCATCGGACGAGGTCAACGAGATCGCGAAGAGAAAGTCGTTCCAGGCGAAGATGAAGACGAGGATCGCGGCGGTGAACATGCCCGGCGCGGCCAGCGGCACGATCACCTTGCGGAAGGCCTGGAAGGGGGTGGCGCCATCGACCTGGGCTGCCTGTTCGAGCTCCCAGGGGATCTCACGGAAGAAGGCGACCAGGGTGTAGATCGCGAGCGGCAGGGAGAAGGTGAGGTACGGAATGATCAGGCCGGGATAGGTGTCGTAAAGACCGAGCGTGCGCCACATGTCGAACAGCGGCCCGACCGTGGAGATCGGCGGGAACATCGCGATCGCCAGGGCGCCGGCCAGCATCAGCTGGCGACCGGTGAACTCGAGCCGGGCGATCGCGTAGGCGGCGAAGCTGGCGAGGACGATCGAGATCACAGTGGTGATCGACGCGATCAGGATCGAGTTGATCAGCGGTTTGATGAAGGGACTCTCGGAAATGCCGCCAGTGAACAGACTCTTGTAGTTCTCGAGTGAAAACTCGGTCGGAATGAAGCTCTGGTCGGTGATCGTCGCCGGCGTCTTCAGCGAGAGCGAGATGATCCAGAGGACCGGGATCAGCGAAAACAGGCCGACGATCAGGATTGCGATGCTCCAGAGGGCCTTGTCGCGGCCGGAGTTCTTCATCAGGCGTTCCCACTCTCGGGTGACTTGGTGCCGAGTCCCTTGACGAAGAGCAGGGCGATAAGCAGCACCGCGATGAAGATTAGGACCGAGACCGCAGAGCCCAGACCGAGATTGAGCCGGGAGATCAGCTGTTGATAGCCGAGGATCGAGACCGACTGGGTGTCCTGCGCACCGGCGGTCATGATGAAGATCGTGTCGAAGATGCGGAACGCGTCGAGCGTGCGGAACAGCAGCGCGACGAGGATCGCCGGCTTCATCAAAGGCAGGGTTATCTTGTAGAAACGCTGCCAGGCCGAGGCTCCGTCGACTTTGGCCGCGGCATAGAGGCCCTCGTCGATCGTGGTCATGCCGGCGAGCAGCAGCAGCGCCATGAAGGGCGTGGTTTTCCAGACCTCGGCCATGATGATCACGGCGAACGAGCTGAAGCGCCCGCCGAACCAGTCCATGTCGTCGGCGATCAAAGGCAGCTGGTTGACGAAGCCGGTGTCCGGTGCGAAAGCGAACTGCCAGGAGAAGGCGGCGACCACGGTGACGATGCCATACGGGATCAGCACCGAAGTCCGCACTGCTCCGCGGCCGAAGATCGCCCGGTGCATGACCATCGCGATCGCCATGCCGAGCGCCAGCTCGATCGAGACCGAGATCACGCTGAGGAAGACGGTGTTGAAGACGTCGGTCCACCAGAGGCTCGAGGTCAGGACTGCCTGGTAATTCTGGAATCCGACGAAGCCGCCTTCGTCGGGGAACCGCAGGTCAACTTGCTGGACCGAAAGCACCAGGGCGTAGCCGATCGGATACGCCGTGACCGCCAGCATCGCGATCGCGGCGGGTGCGCAGAGCAGCCAGCCGAGGCGACGCTCTGATTTGACCCGGTCTGACATCTGACTAGAGCAGTCCTTCCCGCTTGACGCCCTTGTCGACGTCCTCGAAGAGCTCGTCGTAGTTCGGCTTCGTGTCCTCCAGATCGATCTTGTCCGCCGGGTGGAGCGCCGTCTGAACCGCGATGCTCACGTCCTGGTAGGCGGGGGTCACCGGCCGCGGTCCGGCGGATTCGATCGATTCACGAACCAGAGGGGCGAAGCCCGGGAAGGCTTTGGTCACCTTCTTGTTCGTGTAGAGGTTCGACCGGGGCGGGGGGAGCCCGTCAAGTTCGGTCACGACCAGCTGCTGCTCCGGGGCGGTCAGGCACTTGGCCGCGTCGAAGGCGAGATCGGGCTGCTCGGAGAACTCGCTGACCCCGAGGTTGAATCCACCGAGCGGCGGCTTGCTCTCCACGCCCTTGGTAACGCCGGGGTACCGGGCGGCGCCCATCTGCTTGGCCACATCCGGCGCGTTTTCGAGGGCGCTGCCGTAAGCGAAGGTGTAGTTGGTCATGAACGCCGAACCACCTTCGAATCCGAGCCTCGATGTGTCCTCGTCCGAGGTCGACATGTTCGGCGGGGCGGCACTGGACCGAGCCAGGCGGCCCATTGGCTTCAGGGCTTCAGTCGTCGGTCCTTCTTCGAGGCTGACCTCGGTCGGGCTCTTGAGGATCTGCGCGCCGGCCGATTCGATCATCGCGTTCGCCCACACCATGTAACCCTCGTACCGGCTGGCCTGGACCTGGACGGTGCCGCCTTCATCGGGGCCGATCTCCTCGGCCATGTCGATCATCTCGTCCCAGGTCTCGGGCGGCTTCGGAACCATGTCCTTGCGGTACCAGAGCAGTTCGGTGTTGGTGTTGAACGGCGCGCCGTAGAGGTCGCCTTCGAAGGTGGCGGTTTCGATCACCGGCGGGAAGACATCTTTGGTCACAATCTTTTCGTCGACGGGATCCCACTTCCGGATCCAGCCGGCGTTGGCGAACTCGGCGGTCCAGACCACGTCCATGCCGATCAGGTCGATCGAAGAGTCTTTGGCGCCGAGGCGGCGGACCAGCTGTTCCCGCTGCTGGCTGGCGTCGGTCGGCAGCAGCTCGAGTTCAATTTCGTACTTGCCGCCGGACTGCTTGGAGCAGGTTTCGGCGACCTCCTGGATCGAGCCGCCCGGCTGAATGGCGATGAACCACTTGAGGGCGACCGGACCGCCGCTGTCACCGCCACAGCCCGCGAGGAGAGCGACGGAGAGGCCGAAAATTGCGATTCCGGCTGCGGCTCCTTTTCTCGTCCAGCCCCCGACTGCAGACTTCGCGGTCATAAAAGTGGGTTACCCGAGCTTGTGACAATAGAAACCGAACGGTTGAAGAACCGTTTGTTCAGCGACGGGCCGGCCTGGTACCAGCGGCGCTCACTTGAACTTCTTGCGGGCCTTCTTGATGCACTTGGTGCGCTTGCCAGAGTTAGTCAGCTTCTTGCATTTGATGATTGCGGCCTTCTTTTTGGCACGCCTGATGCATTTGGTCCGCTTCTTCTTCGACTTGATCTTCTTGCACTTCTTGATTGCCTTTTTCAGGCTGAACTTTGTCGGTTTCGGGTCGATGATCACCGGTGGTTTCGTCACGGTCGGGCCCTTTGACGAGAGCGTGAAGTCGGATTCGAAATCACGGTCGACCGCTGCCACGACGATCAAGTAGGTCTGACCTTCCACTGGTGCGACGGCGAGTCGGCCGCCCTTCGTCCCTGAGGCGCAGCCCTCGTCCGCCGCAGCCAGCTTGGTCAGATCGCCGTACGCAGCACCCGAGTAGACGGCGAGCCTGGTCGGCTCCGTGTTCGAGCAGGCCGAGAAAATGATCGCGTTATTCGTCGGCGCTGTCCACCGGAACCAGACCGAGGGGGATTGGTCACTTCCGTACTCGAGCGAGTGTGATGGCTCGCTGTCTTCCTTCGTGGCATCGATGGTGCTGCCGGCAAGGGTCGCGGGAAGCTGGGCGCTGAACGTCTGGGCATCGGCCAGGTCGTCGTTGGCCGGTACACGGAGGACGTGGATGTCCAGTAGAAAAGCACCCGACGCGTCGTCCTGGGGGCCTCCGGCTGCTGCGATCCGGTAGGTAGTGCCCGCGACCGCGTCAAGGGTGACGCTGCAATACGGGCCATAAGGCGGTGGCTCACCAACCGGGGTCAGGGCATTGACGGCTGCCCCCGTGTACACCCCGAGCCGGGCATCGAAGGCTTTGCCGCAAGTCTTGATCCTCACCCGGCCGCTTTGGGAGGCGGTCCACTTGTACCAGGCTGAATGCGCGGGCGAACCGAAGTCGTTGTGGTCCGGCTCCCCTGTTTCGACGGTCGCGAACTCGTTTTCACCCGGAAGCGAGACCGGCAGGCCGGGTCCCACTGCAATTGCATTGGCGAAGTTGTCGTTCGCAGGGGGTGGCGCATTCTTGATCTTGAGCGTGAAGTCGAATTCCCCGATAATCGCCCCGCTGACGACGATCCGGTTCGTGACCCCGGCGGTCGTGGGGAAATCGAGCTGACAGTTGCTCGTGGCCGTGGCGACCGGAACCACAGCGGGCAGGGAGTTCCCCGTGTAGACCACAATCGATTTGTTCCCGGGACCGGAGACCTTCGTCCAGGTGCAGACGTCGAGCCTCGCCCGGCCGGTTGCTGCCGGGGTCCAGGAGTACCAGACGGACCGGGAACTGCTGGGACCGCCCAGGACGGCGTTCTCATTGACTTCCCAGGTTGAGTCGACGTTGGTCGTGTTGAGGCTGATCGGCAGCGCCGGCCCGACCACCTTGGGTGAAGCGAACATGTCGTTCGTGGGCGGCACCATCTGGCGCAGGCGGAAGTTGAAATTGCCCTGATCGTCCCGGTAGTCGACCTGGATCTTGTATTCCTGGCCGGCGCTGGCGTCGAACCTGAGGTTGCATTCGCCGGCTCTTTCGGCCACCAGCACCAGGGCGTTGATCGCCACGCCGGTTCGCACCGCCATGGCTTCGAACGGGAACTCGTAGCCGGTGAATCCGGCATCGCACAGGTCGACCACCATCGGCGCGGTGGCCGGAGCCGTACCGAACCCTGCCTGCCCGGATGTCTTGCTGCGGGCTAGTCCATTGGAACGTCGGAGTGGGCCGCACGCAACTCGTCGGCGAGTGAGCGGGCATCGTAGGGCCCGACGTGACGCATGCCGCCGATGAAGAAGGTCGGCGTGCCGTGAGCTCCACTCGCGTCGGCGCTGGCCACGTCCTGCTGGATGCGTTTCGAGTTGATGCTCTGCTCGACTTCTTCGACGAACCGGTCGACATCCAGGTCGAGGTGGCCGGCGTAGCCGATCAGGTCTTCGATGTCGAGGTCGCCTTGATGTGCGAAGAGCAGGTCGTGCATTTCCCAGAACCGGTCCTGGTTGCCGGCGGCCTCCGCGGCCTCGGCCGCGAGTTCTGCGTGTGGATGCACGTCGATCAGGGTGAGATGCCGGAACACGTACCGCAGCTCATCGCCGAGATCGGCGCGCAGCTCCTTGACCATGCCGGTCGCACGTCCGCAGAACTCACACTCGAAGTCGCCGTACTCGACCAGGGTCATCGGCGCATCCTTTTTGCCGCGAATGTGGTCACGGCCGGAATCGACTGGTAATGACAGCTTGCGCGGCAGGCTGGCGCTGGTCTGGCCGAAGACCACGGCGGCCACCTTGAAAATGACCCAGCTGAGGCCCACCGCGAGCACGGCGGCGATCAGGACGCCGACTTTCGCTTCGCTCTGCAACTGCTGGTCATCGAAGGCCAGTTGCGCGATCAGCAGGGAGACCGTGAAGCCGATGCCGGAAAGCGTCGCGCCGCCGATCACCTGGCCCCGGCCGACCCCCTGGGGCAGCGCGCCGAGGCCGAGCCGGAGGGAGCCGAGTGCGCCGACGCTGATGCCGATCGTCTTGCCGACCACCAGGCCGAGCACGATGCCCCAGGTGAGGGGCGACCTGAGGGCTTCACCGAGTACACCGTCGCCGAGATCGACTCCGGCATTCGCCAGAGCGAACAGCGGCACGATCAGGTAACTGGTGATCGGGTGGAGCGCCGTCTGCAGGCGTTCGTTGGGTGACACCGCCTGGTCGACGCTGCGCTGGGCCGAACGCGCTACCTCGGGTAACGGCGACTGACGGAAGGCGCGGGCGGTGACCGCCGCCTCTTCGACCTTCTTGCGGCTCGGCTGGTAGGCGATCACCAGCAGGCCGGCCAGCATTCCGGCGAGGGTGGGGTGCAGTCCGGACTCATACGCCGCGATCCAGAGGGCGAAGCCGAGCAGAGCGTAGGCCCAGCCCTGGTAGATCCTCATGCGCGGCAGGACCGGGAACATCGCCAGGCAGACCACGGCGATGCCGAGGGCGACGAAGTCGAGCGAGTCCGAATAGAAGATCCCGATCACCGAGATCGCGACGATGTCGTCGACGATCGCCAGGGTGAGCAGGAAGATCCGGAGCTGGGTGGAGAAATGGGGCCCGACGATCGCCAGCGCACCCAGCAGGAAGGCCGTGTCAGTGGCGATCACGATGCCCCAGCCGCCACCGGCTTCGGTGCCGTGGTTGAGCAATGCGTAGAGCAGGGCCGGCAGCAGCATGCCGCCGACGCCCGCGATCACCGGGATCGTCACGCGGTGGCGGTCGGTCAGCTCGCCGACCGACAGCTCGCGCCTCACCTCGAGGCCGATCACGAAGAAGAAAAGCGCCATCAGTCCTTCGTCGATCCAGTCGCGCAGGTCGAGCGAGATCGACCAGTCGCCGAGGTTTATGGCGAGAACGGTGTCCCAGAGGGAGTTGTAGGAATCAGAAAAGGGCGAGTTCACCCAGACCAGGGCGATGACCGCCGCGGCCAGCAACAGGCCGGCGCTGCCGGTCTCGGTCACGAGGTAGTTCCGAAGCGGCCGGGCCGCCTGGGCCGCGAGGTCGCGACGCGTCTCGGTCGTGTCGGTGGTCGTCTTCCTGGTCTTCAAGAACTACAGCTCGATGCGGTGGGCCAGGGACTCGAACGACGCCTTCGCTTCGGCGACGAGGATGTCGACCGCGGTGTCGCCGGCCTGGATCCGGATCTCGTTGCCTTGAGCCCGGCCGAGCATTTCGATCTGGACTCCCTGGCCGCCGAGCAGTTCGATCGACTGGCGGTCACCGGCGAGGATGAAGCCGCCGGAGCCTTCGCCGAAGAGAGCGTCTTCTTCGGAGCAGTCGCGCTGGACGATGACCGGGTCGAGCGTGACCTTGCAGCCGACGCCGGAGCCGAGTGCGAGCTCCGAGAGCACAGTGGCGACGCCGCCGTCGGAGACGTCGGTGACCGTGCGGATGGTGCCGGCGCGGACGCTCTCCCGGATCAGCTCGATCGCGGCGCGGGCCGGTTCGATCTCGACCTCGGGCAGGCCTTTGCCGAGCTGGCCACGGGCCTTCTCGAGCTCGGAGCCGGCCAATGAAGGATTGAACGGCCCGGCCAGGGCGATCCAGTCGCCGTCCCGCCAGGGCTCGCCGGCGCAGGTCTCGGGGTCGGGCAGCTCGCCGACCATGCCGATCACCGGGGTCGGGTAGATCGGACCGGTCGGGGTCTCGTTGTAGAGCGAGACGTTTCCGCCGACCACCGGGAGTTCGAGCGCGCGGCAGGCGTCGGCCAGGCCGTCGATCGACTGGCTGAGCTGCCAGGCGACGGTCGGCTTTTCCGGGTTGCCGAAGTTGAGGCAGTTGGTGACGCCGAGCGGCTCGGCACCGACGCAGGCCAGGTTGGCGGCGCATTCGAGCGTCGCTTCGATCGTTCCCAGGCGGGGGGAGCAGGCGACGCGGCGGCCGTTGCCGTCGATCGCGATCGCAATCGCCCGGTCGGATTCGGGGATGTTCAACACCGCTGCATCGGCGGCGCCGGCACGGTGGACGGTGCGGGAGCCGACCACCGAGTCGTACTGGTCGTAGGCCCATCGCTTCGAAGCGATCGAGGAGGAGCCGAGCAGCGAGAGCGTTATCTCACTGGCGTCGGCGCCTTCGCGCAGGGTGACGTAATTCGGGTAGATCCATTCGGCCGGCTCGTCTGGCTCGAGGTCATAGAGCGGGCATCCGTCGACCAGGTCCTCGACAGCGATGTCGCCGACGGTCTCGCCGTTCTTGAGAATCCGGAAGGAGCCGGTATCGGTCACCTCGCCGATCACCGCGGAGTCGGTCTGCCATTTGGTGCAGAGCGCCAGCACCTCTTCAACTTTGCCGGGCTCGACCACCGCCAGCATGCGCTCCTGCGATTCGGAGACCATGATCTCGAACGGTTCCATGTCGGCTTCGCGCAGCGGGACCTTGCCGACGTCGATGTCGATCCCGGTACCACCGGCCGAGGCCATCTCGCCCGCGGAGGAGGTCAGCCCGGCGGCGCCGAGGTCCTGCAGTGAGACCAGCAGGTCGGCGGCCAGCAGTTCCTGACAACACTCGAGCACCTTGGATTCTTCGAAGGGATCACCGATCTGGACCGTTGGTCGTTTGCCTTCGTCGTCTTCGCCGAATTCGGCCGAAGCCAGGACCGAAGCCCCCCCGATCCCGTCACGTCCGGTCTTCGACCCGAAGAGCACGACCTGATTGCCGGTGCCCTCCGCGGCGGCCCGCACCATCTCGTCGGTGCGGGCGATGCCGACGCACATTGCGTTGACCAGGCAGTTCTGCTCATAGGGTGCTTCGAAGTAGATCTCGCCGCCGACCGTCGGGATGCCCATCGAGTTTCCGTAGTGGCCGATCCCGCGGACCACGCCGTCGACCAGGTACCGGGTGCGCTCGGAATCGAGCTCACCGAAACGCAGGGAGTCGAGGATGGCGATCGGCCGGGCGCCGAGGGCGATCACGTCGCGCAGGATGCCGCCGACCCCGGTTGCCGCCCCCTGGAAGGGCTCGACCGCGCTCGGGTGGTTGTGCGATTCGACCTTGAAGGCGATCGACCAGCCGCTGCCGATGTCGACCGCGCCGGCGTTCTCGCCCGGACCCATGACCACACGCGGGCCGTCGGTCGGGAGCTTGCCAAGGAGCTTCTTCGAGTGTTTGTAGGCGCAGTGCTCGGACCAGAGCAGCGAGAACATCGCCAGCTCGACGCCGTTCGGCTCGCGCCCCATCTTCTCCAGGATCAGGTCGAATTCGGCGTCGGTCAGCCCGAGCTCGCGATGTTTCGCCACTCAGGCCTCCACTCGGGCGGGACCGCGGAACAGCTTGAGGCCGTCGGTGGATCCGGTCAGCGCATCGACCGCGTGCTCGGGGTGCGGCATCAGGCCGATCACGTTGCCGGCTTCGTTGACCACGCCGGCGATGTCGTTCAACGAGCCGTTCGGGTTCTGCCCTTCGGCGTAACGGAACGCGACCTGGTCGTTGGCCTCGATCTGCTCGAGCATCTCCGGCGGCGCGAAGTACCGCCCGGTCTGGTGCTTGAAAGGGATCGAGAGTGTCTCGCCCGGCGACATCCCGGAGAGGAATGGCGAGTCGGCGTCGCCGACCACCAAGTCGCCCTGGCGGCAGATGAAGCGGGTGCTTTCGTTGGTCAATAGCGCCCCCGGCAGCAGCCCGCTTTCGCAGAGGACCTGAAAGCCGTTGCAGATGCCGAGCACGGGGCCTCCGGCCGCGGCGAAATCGGCGACCGCGTTCATCGCCGGGGCGAAACGCGCGATCGCGCCGACCCTCAGGTAGTCGCCGTACGAGAAGCCACCCGGCACGACGATGCCGTCGATGCCGCTCAGGTCGGTTTCTTCGTGCCAGACCAGACGGGTCTCGGCACCGGCCAGCTCGCAGGCGTTCTGGGCGTCACGCTCGTCGCAGGATCCGGGGAACTGAAGCACACCCCAGATCACAGGACCTCGATTTCGTAGTCCTCGATCAGCGGGTTGGCGAGCAGCTTCTCGCAGAGTTCTTCGAGCCGGTCGGCGTTCTCGGCCTTGAGCTCGACGATGCGGCCGACCCGTACGTGCTCGATCCCGTCGAACCCGAGTGCCGGCAGCGCGCTCTCGACGGCTTTGCCCTGGGCGTCGAGGATGCCTTCTTTCGGCCGGATCAGGACACGGGCGGAGATCAAAGTGTCTTACCGGTGATGCGCTCGTAGGCCTCGCGGTATTTGTCGCGGGTCTGGGTGACTACGTCGTCGGGCAACTCCGGGGCCGGCGGCGAGTGGTCCCAGCCGGTGGCGTTGGCCCAGTCGCGCACGAACTGCTTGTCGAAGGAGGGCTGCGTCTTTCCGGGCTCGTAGAGGTCGGCCGGCCAGTAGCGCGAGGAGTCGGGGGTCAGCACTTCGTCGCCGAGCACGATCTCGGCGCCGGCGTGGCTGCCGAACTCGAACTTGGTGTCGGCCAGGATGATGCCGCTCCGGGCCGCGTGGTTCGCGCCGAATTCGTAGATCTCGATCGCTACCCGGCGCAGCTCTTCCATCAGGGCCCGGTCGCCGACGATTTCGGCCGCCCGTTCGAAGTCGATGTTCTCGTCGTGGTCACCGAGCTCGGCCTTGGTCGCCGGGGTGAAGATCGGCCGCGGCAGCTTGTCGGATTCCCGGAGCCCTTCCGGCAGCCCGACGCCGCAGACGGCTCCGGACTCCTGGTACTCGTTCCAGCCGGAGCCGGAGAGGTAGCCGCGGACCACACATTCGATCGGGTACATCACGAGCTTGCGCACGCGCACCGCCCGGCCTTCCACCTCTTCGGGAACGTCGTTCGAGATGAAGTGGTTCGGCACGATGGCGACCGTGTTCTCGAACCAGAAATTCGACATCTGGGTCAGGACCTTGCCCTTGTCCGGGATCCTGGTGGGCATGATCACGTCGTAGATCGAGATGCGATCGGAAGCGACCAGAAGCAGGTCATCCTCGATCTCATAGATCTCGCGGACCTTGCCGGATGAGTGGAGTTTCAGATCTTCAATCGATTTCAGCATCGGCTGCAAGAGTATCTTTACCTTCCATGCGCCGAACTCTCGCCTCGACCACTGTCCTTTTCTCCGCGCTATTTGCGTTTTTTGCCGCATCGGCGGCTGCCGAAATACCGCTTTGCGACGGCACCTATTCGCAGAAGACGCTCTACACGGACCAGGGAGTGCTCGAATCAGTAATCGTCGGCAACGCCGGCCGGCTCTACTTTGCGGGGACTCCGTCGGGCGTAGCCACGGGCTCCGGCCAGCTCCTCAAGATCCAGAAGCCCGGCGACACTCCGATCCCCCTGGTCGACGGACCACCCGGTCCCGGCGGGTTGGCCTGGTCCGGCCGCAAGCTGCTTTGGGGCTATGGCAATTCAGTTGCCAACGGCAGCACCGGAGACACCGACCCCAAGGCCGGTCTGTACAGCGTCAATCCGGTCAACGGAAAAAAGACCGTGGTTGCGGACGACCTCGGCATGGCCAACGGCATCACCCGGGCCAGGAACGGAACGATTTTCGCCTCGAACGACCTCGGCACAAAGCTGGACCGGATCAAGGACGGAACGACCACCAACGGCTGGGCCACGTTGGCCGGAGCCAACGGCTTGACGATCAGCCGCGGCGGCAAGTACCTCTACGCAAACCAGACCTTCCTCGCGCCCTCGAGGATTTCGCGGATCGAAATCGCCGACCCGAGCAACATCATCACCTACGCGATGTCGCCCGATCCGGGCACCGTGATCCTCGATGGCCTGACACGGGACAACGAAGGCAGCCTCTACGCCGCCGCCTGGGGAGCCGGACAGGTCTGGAAGATCGATTCGAAGAAACGCATCTGTGTGGTCGCCTCCGGTCTCAAGCAACCGTCGAACCTGGCCTTCGGAGCCGGAAAAAAGGGATTCCAGGCCGGCAACCTCTACGTCGTAGGTTTCGGCGGAGAGATCGTGAAGGTAAGCGGAGCGATCGGCGCCACTTTCCCCGGGTGACCTGAGGTGGCGGGTGGCCCTCAGGAACGACCTAAGCGCGCCTGGCTTCGTCGGCCCTCTGAGGCTCCCAGTGCTCGGCTGTTCGAGACATCGAGCAAGTGGTGCTCGGGAACTGCCTGCGAGCGGCTGGCGAGGAGTAAAGGTCGGGAATGTCCGCGATCGTACTCACGTACTTGAGCTGACATTCCCGGCCGTCGACGAAGTCAGGCGCCGCTCAGGCAATTCCCGGGCGCCACTTGCCCCTACGTGATGGGAGCGGGATGTTCTTTCGCCCACTTGGCGATCGCGGACGAGTCGGAGATGACTTCGCCGTCATCGAGCACGAGGATCGGCACTTCCTTGGTTCCGCTCAACTTCTCGACCTCTTTGCGGCCCTCGTCTCGTGCCTTCCAAGTCCAGGGAAGCAGGCGATAGCCGGCCGTGGTCTTGATCTCGTAGTCGTATCCCGCCGCATCGAGCGCATTTCCCGCCTTGGCGCAGGGATGCAGGGCGCCGGGGGCGTGGGTCTTCTGGCCACACGTGTAAAGGATCATGCGGGCAGCGTAGCGCCAGCAGCCCTAACGGATGGCCTCGAGGCGCTCGAAGACCTCGGGCAGGTGGGTCAGGTAGGCGTCGTAGTCGAAGATCACGTCGAGGTCGAGCTGTGGAGCGGCCGCGCCGATCAGCGTGCGGAACGGAACGCCGTTATCGAAGGCCTCGTGAGCGGCGGACTGGACCATCCGGTAGGCGTCATCCCGGGACATGCCGCCCTCGACCAGGGCGGTCAGCGCCCGCTGGCTGAACAGGGCGCCGTGGGTCAGTTCGAGGTTGGAGCGCAAGCGGTCGACGTGGACCACGAGGCCCGAAGTGACCTGGTTGACGACGTGGTGCATGTAATCGAGGGTGATCGTGGCGTCTGGCAGGATCACGCGCTCGGCACCGGAGTGCGAGATGTCGCGTTCGTGCCAGAGGGCGACGTTCTCCAGGCCGGTCTGGGCGTAGCCGCGCAGCAGCCGGGCCAGTCCGGTGAGGCGCTCGGTGCGGATCGGGTTGCGCTTGTGCGGCATCGCTGACGAGCCTTTCTGCTCGCCGCTGGCAAACGGCTCTTCGGCCTCGCGGACCTCGGTCCGCTGCAGGTGCCGGATCTCGGTGGCGAAACGCTCGATCCCCGCTCCGGCCAGCGCAATCGCGCTGAGCAACTCGGCGTGGCGGTCGCGCGGGATGACCTGGGTCGCGATTTCCTCGCGTTGGAGCCCGAGCGTCTCCATGACGCGGCGCTCGATCGTGGGCGGCACCGAGGCGTAGGTGCCGACCGCGCCGGAGAGCTTGCCCATCGCGACCTGTGCGGCGGCGCTCTTCAGGCGGGCAAGGTTCCGGTCGGCCTCGAACGCGAAGCCGGCCATGCGCAGGCCGAAGGTCGTCGGTTCGGCGTGGACTCCGTGAGTCCGGCCGACACAGAGGGTGTCGCGGTGTTCAAGGGCAAGTTTCACCAGGTTGTCGCGGTACGCGGTGGCGCCTTCGATCAGGATCACGCCGGCCCGGGTCAGCTGGGTGGCGAGCGCGGTGTCGAGCACGTCGGAAGAGGTCAGGCCGTAGTGGATCCAGCGGCCCTCTTCGCCGATCGAAGCGGCGACCACGTCGATGAACGCGGCGACGTCGTGGTTCGTGGTCGCTTCGCGCTCGTTGACCGCTTCGACGGTGAATTCCGCTTTCTTACGGCAGACGGCGGCGGCTTCGGCCGGGACGAAGCCTTCGGCGGCCCAGGCGTCGGTCGCCGCGAGCTCGACCGCGAGCCAGCCGTCCATCTTGGACTTGCTTGTCCAGACTTCGCCCATTGCGGGGCGGGTGTAACGCTCGATCATCGGTTTCCTCTGTCTAGATGTTCAGAATGCGCGCGGCCAGCACACCGGCGTTCTTGGCGCCGTCGATCGCGACGCAGGCGACCGGGATCCCCGGCGGCATCTGCACCGCGGAGAGCAGGGCGTCGAGTCCGCCGAGCGACTTGCCGAGGATCGGCACGCCGATCACGGGCAGGTCGGTGTGGGCGGCGGCGACCCCGGGCAGGGCGGCCGACATGCCGGCTCCGGCAATGATCACCTTGAGGCCGCGCATGCGGGCGTTGGTGCAGTAGTCGGTGACGAGTTTCGGGTCACGGTGGGCCGACATGACCCGCACTTCGTAGCGGATGCCGGCGTCTTCGAGGGCGGCTCCGGCGGGTTGCATCGTCGGCTTGTCGTTCTTCGACCCCATGATGATCCCGACCTGGGGCTCATCGACTTCGACTTCCTCGAACAGCTGCTCGACCGAGGTCAGGGTCTGGGGCTCGATCTGGGGTTCGGTTGACTGGGTTGGATCGCTCACTGGTTCTTTTCCTATCCGGCGCGCTGAACCGCTCGGGTGGCGATATCGGTGCGCATCTGTTTGCCGTCGAAGTTGATCGCCTCAGCCGCATCGTAAGCGCGTTGGCGCGCGGTTGCTGCATCGGGTCCGAGACCGGTGAGGTTGAGGACCCGGCCACCGGCGGTCACGATCTGCCCGTCACGCTTAGCCGTTCCGGCGTGGCCGACCTCGGCCAGCTCCGCCGCCCGGTCCAGCCCCTCGATCACGTCGCCCGTCGAGGACGACTCCGGGTACCCGGCCGAGGCGAGCACTACGGTGACGGCCCAGTCCCCGGAGAACTCGATCGGGACACCGGCCAGACCGCCGGGTTCGCAGGCCGCCTTGAAGATCTCGACCAGGTCCGATTCGAGCCGCGGCAGCACGGCCTGCGTCTCGGGATCGCCAAAGCGGGTGTTGTATTCGAGCACCTTCGGACCGTCCGCGGTCATCATCAGGCCCGCGTAGAGCACGCCGTGGAAGGGATGGCCGCGCCGGGCCATCAGGTCGACGATCGGCTGGTGGACCCGGGCGCTCAGGTCGGCCAGTACGTCGCTGCCGACGGCGGGCACCGGCGAGTAGCTGCCCATGCCGCCGGTATTCGGCCCGGTGTCGCCGTCGCCGATCCGCTTGTAGTCCTGGGCCGGGGTCAGGGGAATCGCCCTGATCCCATCGCAGATCGCCAGCAGCGAGAGCTCCTCGCCGTCGAGGTACTCCTCGAGTACGACTTCGGTCTGCCCGAAGCGCTGCTCGGTGAAGAAAATTTCGACCGCTTCGCGGGCGTCGGCTTCCGTTTCGCAGATCAGGACCCCTTTGCCGGCGGCGAGCCCGTCGGCCTTGAGCACGGTCGGAAACGAAGCGCCGGTGATCCCGGCGAGGGCCTCGTCCCGGTTTCGCAGCACGGCGTAACCGGCGGTCGGAATGCCGGCCTCCTCCATCGCCTGCTTGGCGTAGGTCTTCGAACCTTCGAGCCGGGCAGCTTCGCGGACCGGGCCGAAGGCCGGGATGCCGGACGCGTTCAGGGCGTCGACGACACCTGCCACCAGCGGGGCCTCGGGGCCAACGGCGACCAGGTCGATGTCAAGGTCACGGGAGGCGGCGACCACAGCTTCGACGTCGCCGGGGTCGAGATCGGGCAGGCAGGCCGCGTCGGTCGCGATGCCGGGGTTGCCCGGTGCGCAAAACAGCTCGGGCGCCTGCGGCGAGCGGGCCAGGGCCTTGACGATCGCGTGCTCACGCCCGCCCCCGCCCAGGATCAGGATGCGCAAATCCCGTACCGCGCTAGAGAAGCTCGGCGAGCCGCTCGGAGGACAGCGCCGTCAGCGTCTGGCTGGTCATCGTGCCGCGTGACCCCATCTCGATCGAGACTTTGGCCATCGTTTCTTCGGTCGGGGCTTCAATGATCGTGACGAAGTCGTACTGACCCAGGGTCGTGTACTGGGCGAGCACTTTCGCGCCCAGGGCTTCAACTTCCCGGTTGACCTCGCCCACCCGCGACGGGTTGTTCTTGAGGGTCTTGACACCCTCGGAAGTCAGGTTGGTCAGCATCACGTAGGTCGGCATCTCTTCCTCTCAAACTTTTTGGCGTTGCGCTACGAGAGCAAGCTATTACTTTTTCAGCGTGGGCGGGGTCACTTCGATCTGGCAGTCGCCATCCGTGCAGCCTGCCAGGCGCCCGCTCAGCGCCCCGGCCCACGCGCTCACCGCCGAGTACTTCGGCCAGGTGATGAGATTGCGCGTTTCTCCGGGGTCCCGTGACAGGTCGTAGAGCTCCTCGTCGCCGTAGGCGTACTTCACGTATTTCCACTGCCCGGCGACGAAACCGGTGTAGTTGAGGACGACCGCCTGGTTGGGGGTCTGGCGCCCGGCTCCGTCGAGAAACTACTCGGGCTGGTCGAGCCCGCGGCCGTTGAAGCCTTCGAGCAGCACCGGCACATCCGAGTCCAACTTCGGGAAGCGCAGGTTGGAGAACAGCGAGCGCCCGTCCCGGGCGCCATTGCCCTGGCTGCCGGTCATCTTGAGCACGGTGGAAGCGATGCTCAGGTTCGATCCGAGGGCCAGGAACGGCTGGCGGCTCGAGGGTTCCTGCGGCAGGTACTTGCCGTAGGCGATCCGGTGTTCACCGTGGAACATGCCGTTGTCGGAAGTGAAGATCACGTACGTGTTCTCGAGCAGGCCCTTCCGCCGGAGACTGCCCAGCACCCGGCCGACGCCTTCGTCGACACCCCGGAGGGCAGCGACTTCGTTCCCGTAACGGGTGCGGATCTCATTTTTCATCTCGGCGGTCAGCGGAGCCTGCCGGCGGATAAAGAACGGTGAGCTCGCCCGGGGATGGTCGTTCAGGCGGTAGTTCGGCCGGACCCCGTGGGACAGGTCGCTCAGGCGGGCAGGAAGCGCGGGCCCGGCCGGCGCGCGGGGCGTTGTAATCGAGCTGCATGTAGAACGGTCGGCCGGACTCGGCGTTGGCCGCGATCTCCTTCAGCGCGAAGCCGGTCAGGACATCGGTCGAGTACTGGCATGCGTCGGGCCGTGTGTAGAAGACCGGCACGCAGTCTTTCCGGTCCCGGCCGTGCCAGCTGCCGATCAAGCTGGTCAAACGGCCGTCGATGTTGAACGAGGTGCCGTAATAGCCGGCACCGGCGGTCTTCACGGGCGTCACCCAGCGCTCCCATCCCGGCGGCACCTCGGTTTCGTGGGGAATCCGTTTCGGCCTGGAGCTTTGATCGCTGAGGCCAGCTTCGCCTTCGGCCAGGTAGCGGGTCTTCCACCTTGCGGCGGTCTTCACCGAAACCCCGGCAGCTTCAGCTGCCCGGGCGAGGGTCCAGTTTTCATCCTTCAGCCGCCTGACCATGGTCAGGCGGCCCTGGGGCGTCAACGAAGCGTTAGCGTGCACTTCCATCCGGGTGTCTCCTTGCGGCTGGTTGTCAGAT